>MVQR01000469.1 GCA_002067815.1 Syntrophus sp. PtaB.Bin001
TCCACCTTCCTGTATCTGGAATCTCCGGAAGCTTTCGGCTGCGGGGCGGGATCGACCCATCTCTACATTGACGGCAGTGGCGAAGTATGTCCCTGCAATCTGGTTCCGCTTTCCTTCGGCAATGTAATCGAAGAACCGCTCTTAAGGATTCTCGACCGCATGGGCGAGCACTTCCGTAAGCCGAGTACACGGTGTGCAGGCCGGATATTGTCGCCTTACATATTCGGGAGAAAATTGCCGCTTTCGCCTGGTGCCTCAGCCGCCCTTTGCATGAAGCATCTGCCGAAGAATTGCGAGCCGCCGCGCTTTTTCACAATTCGTAATAAAGCCCAGGGCGATGTGGGCGCGGAGGAGTTGAAAACCGCATACAACCGGATTTCCGGGGATTACGATGAATTCTGGCTGGCAAGGGCGGGGCGGCCTGTAAAGGAATTGGTGGATAAAGTGAAGTTCCAGAAAGGGCAGCGGGTCTTTGAAGCCGGATGCGGTACGGGATGTGCAACAGTTTTGATTGCCCGGCAAGTGGGCGCTGCGGGTGAAATATGTGCGGTTGATCTATCCGAAGGCATGATTGCCGAGGCCCGTGCACGGGCATGCAGCCAGGGGTTGGGGAATATCCGGTTTGTGACAGGTGATGCCCTAGAAATGCTGGCAACTGCAAAAGAATTCGATGTTGTATTCTCCAGCTGGGTTCTGGGCTACATCCCGCTGATGCCGTTCTTTAAATATAGTTGCTCCGCTCTCAAACCGGGCGGACGCCTGGCTTTTGTGGTGCACAAGGATCATTCGCCGCGAGAGGTGCTCGACATCTTTTATGAACTTGTCGCCGAAAACCCATCGGTCTTGGAGAAGCGGGTCGCTTTCGACTTTCCGCGGGACACAAAACAGGTTCATCGGGAATTGCAGGCGTCGGGATTCGATGTGGAGCATCTTTGGGAAGGGCGGATTATCTTTCCTTATGACAAGCCGGAACTTGTAATGGAGCATTTGTTGAAATCTGGGGCGGGCACAGCTTTCTATGATGCGGTGGTTCCCAAAAAGCGGAATCTGCTGAAAAAGCATTTCCTGGAGATAATCGCCGCCCGGCATGCGACTGAGGGAAATTATCGGGTCATCCATGAGTACATTTCTTGTGTGGCGCGGAAAAGATAGGCGATTATGAAGTATGTCACATTCGTACTCTTTTGAATTGACAGGAAAAACTCCTTATCTTAGACATCGGCAAATAATGACTATTCTTTTCAAGTTCAATTAAATACAGGAGGTTATCGTGGCGCGTCAATTTCCGTTTCGCATGCTTAAGGACAGGTTCGAGGGAATTCCGACGGTTGCCGAATGGCAGCGTCTGACGACAATTACGACTCTATTCTACACTCATTCACGCAACAATCCCGACCTTCTTGCGATCGACCACGCCCTTGCGGAGTTCGATTCGTCGGAGGCAACGCCCTTTGATGCAACGAAGGAATCGCAGGAGGCTCAGAAGACGCGGGCCCGGATAACAGCGCTGCTGCTTTTGGGAATAGCCAAGGCGTGCATGGTGTGGATGGAGCACAAGGCGCAGACAACCTCCAGCAATCGGCGCAAACATGTGATGAACCTGGCTATAGAGGCACAGGAAAAGGCAAACTCACTGGGACTGAATCTTGAGTTCAAAGGACCGCCCAAGCGGGGGAACAAGGCTCTGAAACAGAG
>MVQR01000470.1 GCA_002067815.1 Syntrophus sp. PtaB.Bin001
GCGATCTCAACTTTTTCAATAGAAGTATCAATTCCAGAAACTGTGCAACCTTGATTTCTAAAAAAAATTAGACGACCACCTGTTCCACAACCGACATCAAGAAGCCTTTCTCCTGTACTTGGCAAGAGCAAATCATAAATCAATTCTTCACTCCGGAAATTTATAAAATGTTGAACAGAAGAATATTTCCGCTCATTACAGCAATTCTCTGTAAATTTCTGAAACAGCATTATTTTCTGTCCCTATTCTACAAATTAAAAAATGAGAAAAAAATCATCAATAATAAAGTCTGTATTTTTATCAAAAAAAATCCCTCTCTCACTGCAAAATATTTATAAATATAACTGCAATAGTCAAATATTTTGTATAAGTAATACTGGCACTTTTCAGCATTGCTTCATACCATCATTTTTCTACTTAAATTCCTAGCATAACGATATAATCCACGCAAGGAAGATAATATCCAAATCAATTTAGAAAACTGACTTGACATGGTACTTTTTCTTTACTAAGTGAAAGTTATGAAATTATGTATAATGGAAGTTTAAAGATATCGGATTGCTTTTTAAGTTTATCAATGCAGAAGAGAAGGGTTTTTCTGATTTAACTCGATTCCAATACTATGTATTCGATAAGATACTGTTTACTTAATAATACCTTATAATAAAATATATTATGATAAAAAAATTGCCCATTACATGAATTCATGAATAAAAAAATAATTAATGATTACATTTTATCAACTAGTTAAATGGAGCCGGTATTATGGAAAAAATACCAATTACTAAATCAGGTTTTGAAAATCTTAAAAAAGAACTAGAATATCTTAAGGGTGTTCTTATTCCAGCGAATATCAGAGATATTGAAACAGCCCGAGGTCACGGAGATTTGTCAGAAAATGCAGAATATACGGCGGCTAAGGAAAAACAATCATTCCTACATGGTAAACTGCAGGAATTGGAAAATAACCTAGCATTATCAAACATAATTGATCTCAAGACTCTCAGTGATGATAAAGTAGTATTTGGGGCAACTGTTGTTATTGAAGAAATAAATTCTGGATCGCAAACAAATTACCAGCTTGTAGGTCCTTTTGAATCAGATATTAGTGCGAATAAAATTTCAGTTACTTCACCTATAGGAAAAGCATTAATCGGTAAGGCTATAGGAGATGAAGTTATTGTAAAAACACCTGGAGGCATGAGGAAATTCGAGGTTGTTGACATTTTCTTTGATTTATCTCAAATTTGATTTACCGAATAATTATAGTTTAATCTTATATGTAAGATAAGTTAGCGTTATTTACATTTTCGGGGTAATCAGACTGAGACAAGAACCTCAAGGAGGAGACCCCGATGGTTATACACAAGAGAACGCGTTTGACGCCGATCCAGAGGCGAGAGGTTTACGAAGCCTTATTATCAGGAGAACAGGAAAGTTGTTGATCTGGCAGCTTCGTATCACGTTTCCCGGCCAACGATTTACAAGATTCTACAGCGAGGCCGGAAGCAGGATTTCACCATTCACAGCAGCAGGAACAAGCGATTTGCCTGTCTGCGTTATGGGATCAAACGTTTTTCAAAGATCGAAAAACAGATCGAGGAGCGTTTAAAGAAGCAAGCCAAACGTTATAACAAAGACTACCCTGGTCAGATGCTTCATGGCGATACCAAAAGGTTGCCA
>MVQR01000471.1 GCA_002067815.1 Syntrophus sp. PtaB.Bin001
AAGAATCCTTCGGCGGTCAGAATTTTTGCTTTCAGTGCCTGGAGCATATCATCCCGCAATTATCACTAACTGATGGGTGGCCTGCCTTTCAGCTTTGAGTGAAAAGGTGGGATGGGAGGGGTTATGAGAAAAATTCAAAGTCTTGTTCTTGTGTTGACTGTTCTGGCGGGCATTCTCTTTTACTCTGTTTCCCTTTGTGCGGCAGACAAGGATGTGCCTGTTGAAGGAACGATCCTGGCGGCGGAAACGAATCAGCCTCTTTCCGGCGCATCGATCGATTTCCGGCGGCATTATCACCGGAAAACGTCCCAGCTCTTCAGGCTCGTAAGTGATGGGGCGGGAAAATTCAAAACTTCGCTGGCTCCGGGCAATTACGACTACATTGTACGAAAAGCCGGTTTCGGCACGCGGCGCGAAAATGTCGATATCTCCGCCGACAATCCCATTAAACTTACTGTTCCTCTGAATCGCGAGGGGCTCATTGCCGGACGCATCGTGGATTCAAAGGGTAAGCACCTTCCAAAGATAACAGTTGCTCTGGGAGGCTCCAAAGCCGTTACGGACGCAGCGGGACGTTTTTCCGTAAATGCGCTGGATGCTGGCTGGTATGAAATGCGGGTAATCAATCCCGGTTGGACACTGGGGCAGCGGCAGTCGTTATCGCTAGCTGCCGGGGAAAAGAAGGATCTGGGCGACTGTACGATCCGCAGAGGCGGCACTATTGTCGTGCGACTGACAGCGGAAGATAAAGGTAAAGCTCAACCTTTATCTTTAGTAAGCATATCATTGAACGGCCCCCTTGCCGATCGGAATGGAAGGACGGACAGAGAAGGGAGGGTGGTCTTCAAAAATATCCCGCCCGGTTCCTATACCCTGGAAGCTTATGACGAACGGCTGCAGGATTTGAAGACAAGTCAGGAGATCGAAGAAGGGAAGCAGACATCAGTCAGACTCAAGACAAACCTGCGCCCTCCCGTGCTCGAAATGAGTGATTCGGGGCGGGTTCTTCTGCCAGGAGGCGTTTCCCCTGTCAATTTGCGGGGGCTCTGGGTTGAGCAGTCTCAAATTAAAATTTACCGGGTAGCAGACGAAAAAATCCTCGACGGATCAGTAAACCCGGATTATCCGGAAAACATTCCGGCGGCCGCCCTGACGCAAATCCGGACCCAGACCGTTGAATTGAAAAAGGAAAAGGGTACTTTTTATCGGAGAGCGCGTTTGAAGATGGAGACGCCTCCTCCAGGCTTCTACATCATGGAATCTCTTGGTGTAAAGGCCAGGGCAAGATCGACGTTCCTCGTCACCCGGCTGGGGCTGGTGGCGAAAGTCTCTCCTGAAAAGACGCTTCTTTTCGCCGCGGATTTAAAGGATGGCCGTGCCCTGCCTGGTACGGAGATTCGGCTTCTGCCGGATGACATGGCAAAGGTTTCCGGGGTATCCGGTACAACCGACGCTTCCGGCCTGTTTCCCCTGAAAAATTCCCATGGCTTTGTAAGAATTATTGCTCATCGAGAAGGGCAGCTTGCCTTCCTCAATCTTACGGGAAGGCGAACGGATGAAGAGCGGAATCGGCTCAAGGGCTATCTTTATACCGAACGGCCCGCTTACCGGCCGGGACAGCGCGTCTATTTCAAGGGAATCGTCAGAAAGCGGGTCGGTGAAGGGTATGCCC
>MVQR01000472.1 GCA_002067815.1 Syntrophus sp. PtaB.Bin001
GAGAGTTGTGCCGGATCGGGTCCTGCGCCCTGTCCGACGACTGGTTTTCAAAGGGGCCTCCACTGCCCGATATCTCCGGACTTTTTCTCGGCTGGTTCGGCGCCACGGGAATCATCACCAAAGTGGGCATCAAGCTTTATCCCAGGAAAAGGATGCGGGACGTGGAGATTTTCATAACCGACAGCCCGGACTTTGTCCCCGGGATTATCTATGAGATCACCCATACGGAGATGGCGGAAGACATCAACATCTTCGCCCAGCCCCTGCCTTTGATCTTCAAGGACAATCATCACATAGTGATCTACTTTACGGGGGACGATGCGGAGGAGATGGATTTCAAGAAGAAGAAGATTTTTCACGCCCTGGATGGATTTATCCGCAACAAGGACGGCGGTTTCATGACGATCGGCGAAGGGATGAGGAAAACTCTGCTGGAAATGCCGCAGCGCAGCGCCACTGTCTTTGCGGACGTGACCAAGGGGGGCGGTTTCGAATATTCCGGACCGATCATCCCCATCGACAGATATCCCCAGTGCTCCCGGAAACTAGATGAACTGGCGGCGAAATATGACCTCAAATATCATGCGACGGCCAGGATCATCGGCAGGGGACACGCCATGATGTTCGCCTTCTCCTTTACCTTCAACCGGGCGGATGCGGACATGCTGGAGCGAACCCGAAAAGCGCTCTACGAGGCAAGCGAGTATGCCCTTTCCATCGGGGGACTTTTCTGGAAACCGACGCTGGATGAGCAGGGGATCGCCTTGGAAAAGATGGACCCCCAAGCGAAAAGGCTCATGAAGATGATTAAAGCGAATCTTGATCCCCAGGGAATCATGAATCCCGGAAACTGGGAGGTCGCCTAGATGAAATACGCCGACATCCTTCATCGCTGTTTTCGCTGCGGTTACTGTAAATTTACCAGTGACTACGAGAACTTCAACTGTCCATCCTACCGGAAATATCGCTTTGACACCTTTGCCCCCGGGGGGCGGATGTGGCTGATCCGCGCCTGGCTCAACGGGGAGATCGAAAACAGCGAGCGTTTTCAGGAGATTCTCTATTCCTGCGCCACCTGTGGGAGCTGTGTGGAGCACTGCGCCTTTTCCTTCAAGGAAAATCTGGTCAACATTTTCATCGCCGCCCGGGAAGAGATGGTCAATAAAGGGAAAATTCCTCCGACGGTAAGAGACTACTTCAAGGCCATCTCGATCCACGGGAACCCTTACAATCTGCCGGCGGCGGAACGAGCCGTCTGGGCGGAAAACCTTCCCGTTGAAACTTACAACGGCCAGGAATACCTGTTTTACGTCGGCTGTGTGGGGTCCTATGATGACCGGGGCAGAAAAATCGCCCAGGCCGTAAGCCGGGTACTCACAAGGGCAGGCGTATCTTTCGGAATTCTGGGAAAACAGGAGCCCTGCGACGGCAATGAGGTCCGGGTCCTGGGCGAAGCCGGTCTTTTTGAATTTCTCGTAGAGCGCAATATCGCCCTTTTCCGGAAGATGGGCGTCAAAAAGATTATCACCCTGGATCCCCATGCCTATAATGCCTTTACTAAAGATTACCGTGAGTTCGGCGGGGAATTCGAGGTCCGGCACTATTCCCAGGTTTTGACCGCCCTGATGGAATCGGGAAAACTGGAGCCGAAGGCCTTT
>MVQR01000473.1 GCA_002067815.1 Syntrophus sp. PtaB.Bin001
CAATTTCTGAGGCCTTGTATCTGGCGACCTGTAACCGGGTGGAAGTCCTCGTTTCCACTTCGGACGAGGCGGAACAAGAGGCCGGGGAAGGATTGAAAAATCTGTTGGCTGAACGGGGAGGCATATCCCGTCCGGATCTGGAACGTTGTCTCTACTTTCTGACCGGTGTCGAGGCGGTAAGACATATCTTCCGGGTTGCTTCCAGCCTTGATTCCTTGGTCATGGGAGAGGCGCAGATCCTGGGGCAGGTCAAAGACGCCTACCGGGAGGCGGTTGAGCATGGCGCCACGGGAGTTCTGTTGAATCGGGTCATGCATCATACCTTCCAGGTGGCCAAACGGGTGAGAACGGAGACGGGCATAGCCGATAATGCCGTGTCCGTCGGTTATGCCGCCGTGGAACTGGCGAAGAAGATCTTCGGCCGTTTGGACGACAAAGCAATACTACTGGTGGGGGCGGGGGAAATGTCCGAACTGGCGGCCCGTCACCTGCTGAAACAGGGGATCTCCTCCATTTTTGTCGCAAACAGAACTTATGCGAGGGCGCAGGAAATCGCCGATCTCTTTCAGGGGACGGCCGTAACCCTGGAGCAGCTGCCCGAAGTTCTGAAAAGGGTCGATATCGTGATCAGTTCCACCGGGTCTCCCGATTATGTGGTGACCCGGGAAATGGTTGCCGCCGCGCTGCACCGGAGAAAGAACCGGTTCCTCTTTCTCATCGATATCGCCGTTCCCCGGGACATCGAACCTGCCGCGGGGGATATCGACAATGTCTACCTTTACAATATCGATCATCTTCAGGAACTGGTTGATGAAAACCGCCATCATCGCCGGCAGGAAGCGGGCAAGGCCGAGGTCATCATCGAGGAAGAGTTGAGGAATCATGAAGACTGGCTTTCCAGCCTGGAGGTTGTGCCCACTATTGTGGAATTCCGGGAAAAGATCGAAGGGATAGTAAAATCCGAGTTGGAAAAGGCCTCCTCGTGGCGGCAGGCGCTCAGTGAAAGCGATCAGCGCCATGTCGAAGGATTGATTTCTTCCATCGTCAATAAAATACTTCATGAACCTACGGCCAGTCTTCGGGAGGAAAGCCGGAACAGGAATGCTCAGGTATACGTTGCCGCACTAAGGCGGTTATTCAAAATGGAAAAATAGCGGAGGAGGGAAGGGACCATTCTACAGACTCTGAAAATCGGTACGCGGGGAAGCGCCCTGGCCCTGACTCAGACCAGGCAGATCGCGGCACGCCTGCAAAATCAATATCCCCGACTGCATATCGATATCGTGGTAATAAAAACCAGCGGCGATATCCTGAAGGATGTCCCTTTGGCAAAAATCGGGGGCAAAGGGCTTTTCATCAAGGAAATAGAAGAGGCCCTGCTGGCGGAAACTGTTGATCTGGCCGTCCACAGTATGAAGGATCTGCCGGCGGAGATTCCCGAAGGTCTTCAGATTGCTGCGGTTCCGATGCGTGAAGATCCCCGTGACGTGCTGATTTCCCAATTATATAAAAATGTTGACGACCTTCCTGTGGGGGCGCGTATTGGAACGGGTTCACTACGCCGGGGGGTTCAGCTTCGCGATTGGCGGCCGGATCTGGAGGTAGTGCCGATCCGGGGCAATCTGGATACCCGCATCCGGAAACTGGAGCAGGCG
>MVQR01000474.1 GCA_002067815.1 Syntrophus sp. PtaB.Bin001
CTGGGACCGGAAATGCGGTCCACCGGTGAAGTCCTCGGTCTGGCCAACTCCTTCGGGCTCGCCTTTTACAAGGCCGAAGAAGCGGCCCAGCAGGTTCTGCCCGGGGAAGGCACTGTTCTTCTTACCGTAGTGAAGGAGGACAAAGGCGGAATTCTCAGCATCGCCAAGAAATTCCAGGAGTTGGGTTTCCGGCTTATGGCCACCAAGGGAACGCAGCAGTACCTGGCGGATCACGGAATCGAAGCCCAGTCGATCCTGAAGATGCACGAAGGAAGGCCCAATATCGTCGACAGCATCAAAAACGGTGAGATTCAACTCATCATCAACACACCAAGCGGCCGGACCAGCGCTTACGATGATTCCTACATCCGCAAGGCGGCAATCAAATACAAGGTACCCTATATCACCACGGTCGCAGCGGCTGCTGCCGCCGTAAAGGGAATAGCCGCCTGCCGGGAAGGTCACGGTCGGGCGAAGTCCCTGCAGAGTTACCACAGCGATATCAAATGAAAAAGGATGACGGTCTTTCCGAGGCCTTAAAAAAGGCGGAACAGCGGATTGAACAATTCAAGGAATCCGAGCAGAAGCTTATAAAGTCCAGGGAAACCCTCGTCGAACTGACCGACCAGCTAAAAGAGCGTGTCAAGGAGTTGAACTGCCTGTATACCATTTCCAGCATTGTGGAAAAGCAGGGGCTGACGCTGGAAGAGGTTCTGCAGCAAACCGTCGACGTGATCCCTCAGGCCTGGCAGTATCCGGAAATCGCCTGTAGTCGTATCGTTCTTGAAAATATTGAGTTTCAGAGCGCTTCCTTCACCGAGACTATTTGGAGACAGTCGCAACCGATTCTCCTTCACGGCAAAAAAGCCGGTTGCCTGGAGGTTTTCTACGGCGAAGAGAAACCCGAAAGGGACGAAGGACCGTTTCTGAAAGAAGAGCGGAGCCTCATAAAGGTCATTGCGGAACGAATCGGGGAAATCGTCGTCCGGAAAAGGGCGGAAGAGGCCCTTCAGGAGAGTGAATCCAAAAACAGGGCGCTGCTCGACGCCATTCCCGACATGATGTTTCAGGTCAACGAGGAGGGCGTGCTGATCGGTTTTCATGAGGGGCAATTCGATATTTCCCATTTTGTCCCCTCCCGGCTGATCGGCAAGAACCTTTATGAGATCAAGGAACTTCAGAAGGTTCTCTCCCGGCGGACGATCGATCAGATCATGGCTTATGTGAAATGTACCCTGGTAACGGGAAGGCCGCAGATCTTCGAGCAGAGCATCCACGTTAATGAAGAACGGAAGGATTTCGAGGTCCGCATGGTTTCCTGCCCTCCCAACAATGTCCTGGCGATCGTCCGGGATATTACACGGAGAAAGCGCCTGGAAAGAGAGATTCTCGAAATAAGCGGCAGGGAGCAGCGAAGAATCGGCCAGGATCTCCATGACAGTCTGTGCCAGCATCTGGCCGGCATCGGTTTCATGGGCAAGGTCCTCGAAAAGAAAATTGCCGGCCACCGGACGCTCGAACCCGCAGATGTCAACGAAATAGTCGGGCTGATCGACCAGGCCATAACCATGACCCGAGGTTTTGCCCGCGGCCTCAATCCCGTGAGGCTGGAGGCGGACGGGCTGAGAATGGC
>MVQR01000475.1 GCA_002067815.1 Syntrophus sp. PtaB.Bin001
CCTTCAATCGTTATTGAAGCACTTTTTATTCCTGCTTCATCACCCGGAAGGATATCAATTATTTTCGTTTTAAATCCACGCTTTTCGCACCACCGGAGATACATTCTCAACAACATCTCTGCCCAATCTTGAGCTTCAGTTCCTCCGGCTCCTGCATGTATGGACATGATAGCATTCATGGGATCTTGAATGCTGCCCAGCATCATTTTCAGTTCAGTTTCTCTAACCGACCTCCTCAAAAATTCTAATTCTTCTGAGATATCCTCCAGAGCTTTCTCGTCTTTTTCTTCCGCTGCCATTTCATAAAGAAATTCAATGTCACTAAGTGATTTTTTCTGAGACTGCCAATCATAAACTGTAGACATTAAAATGTTTTTTTCTTTGAGAAGAGAACTTGCTTTTTCATGATCAGTCCAAAAATCTTCTTTCAAGGAATATTTTTCAAGTTCTTTTATTCTTTTCCCTTTTTCAACAATGTCAAAGACACTCTCCTATATAATCTATTCTTCTTTTTAAATCCTCTATTGCTGCTGGAAAATCTTCAATCATCTTATCTTTCTCCTTTTACGCGATATAAAATAAATTGATAATAACAAAAGAATACAAACGTAAACAAATATATCACCATATTCTGAGTAATATGTAGGAATATTCAAATACTTTATTTCTCCATGGACTATTGTTCTTTCAAATATTTTAGATTGCCGCAAAATTTTTCCGGTAGGATCAATTATAGCACTTATTCCGGTATTAGCTGCTCTTGCGAGAAACAATTTGTTTTCAACTGCCCTAAATACAGTCATGGAAAGATGCTGGTAGGGTGCTGAAGTATTCCCGAACCACGCATCATTCGTTATGTTAATAAGTAAGCCTGCCCCATTTTTTTTATAATTTCTTCCGGCTTCTGAAAGAATGCCTTCATAACAAATTAGTATACCTAATTTTTGATTATCTGCATTAATTGGGTAAAATCCATCCCCTGCCTTGAAATCACCCACACCTGCCGCCAATTTACCTATAAATGGAAAATATTTTCTTAAGGGAACATATTCACCGTATGGAACAAGGTGAACTTTATTATACTGAGCGACAACATTGCCATTTGGAGACAATAGGAATGCTGTGTTCAGGAAAGAAAGATTTCCCTGGATGTCTGTATAACTTGGACTGCCAAATAAAAGCCAACTTCCTGTCTGAAGAGGAAGAGATATAATTTTTTGTCTTAACTCACTCTCATTTTGAAAATAAAAAGGAACAGCAGTTTCCGGCCATATTATCAAACCTGGCATTGGATGCGTTTTTGAGGACAAGGTCAAGGTTTTATAAATATCAATAGTTTCATTCTGATATTGAGTGCTCCATTTTATGCTTTGATCGATATTACCTTGTATAAGATCAATTTTTATGGATGAAGCATGAGTCATTGCTTGTTCAACATTTCTAATCCTAGCCTCACCATAAATAAATACAAGGATTAGCAAAGATATTCCTACTATAACCTCCAAAGAGATCCTGATTTTTTCATTTCCAACTGTTAGAAAGTCATACACAATAACATTGATCAAAACAATAATGAAAGAAAGTCCATATCCTCCGAATATATCAACAATCTGGAT
>MVQR01000476.1 GCA_002067815.1 Syntrophus sp. PtaB.Bin001
GAAAGAAGCGGAGAATCTACAAAGGGGCGCAAAAACGCTTCCTTTTGAACGTCCGTTCCATGCTGGGCAATGACAACATTAGCCAGGTCATTGCACATTGCAGAAGTGGCAATGCCGGAATCGCCGTAAGACAATTCCTTGATTATTAGGGCCGCGGAAACGACATCAATGTTAAAGCCTTTAATGGAATCCGGGATGCTGATATTCATAATGCCCAATTCCCAGGCAGTCTTAATCAGATTTACAGGAAAAGCGTGCTCACGGTCCATCTCCAGAACGTGAGGCAATATCTCATTTTTGACAAAACGTTGAACCGTATCCACATACATTTGCTGAGTATCGGTCAGATTCAGATCCATGGTCTCAATCCTTTCTTAAGCAAGTCAGAGTGTAAAGTTTCAACCTATCATTTTCCATCACGGAAGAGGCGTTGTGCAGCAGAAAAGGTCGTGATTGAAGAACAGGTTACACCAATTGTCTTGAAAAAATCACGAAGCGGACGGCCGGGTCCGACTTCGAAAACGCTTTTTGCCGAGGAAGACAAAATCCTCATGTTATCGATCCAACGAACAGTATGGCTGAGCTGAAAGACGAGAGATTGTAAAATAGAATCGGTAGAGGAACTGTGATATGTCCCGGAATAGTTTGAAGTAACTTTAACGGCGTTTGCCGGCTGCCAGGAAAGTGAAGAAGCCTGCAGAACACGCCCAAAAGGTTCTTCTATGGGCTGCATGAAACGGCTGTGAAAAGGAGCGCTGACACGCAAAGCCACCATCCGGAATGAAGGATCCGTAAACTGTTCGGATAATCTTCTTTCGGCTGTGGGTAATGCTTCGGCATTTCCACTGATCACGACCTGATTGAGAGAATTTTCATTTGCTACGTCAACAGGCAGATCCGCCAACAAACTGCGCACTTGCAGGACGTCGAGATCATTCAAAATAACAGCGGCCATTCCTCCGACACCGACGGGAACGGCATTCTGCATCAGGCGCCCTCTCTCATGGACTATGCGAAGGGTATCCGGAAAGGGAAAAACATCGGCGGCAACAAGAGCGGAAAACTCACCGAGGCTATGTCCGCCAAAGAAAGAGGGTGAAAATGGATAGAGTGCCTTTAGCCCTCGATACATGGCTATTTCGGTTGCAAGAATGCAGGGCTGAGTAAATTCCGTTAAATTAAGGCGGTCATCTTCGGAAAAACAAAGCGCGGCGACATCCCAGCCCAGAGCGTCGGATGCTTCTTCAAAAGTTTGCCTGGAAATAGGTATGTTATCAAAAAAATCCTTTCCCATGCCGGGACGCTGAGATCCTTGACCAGGAAATACTATGGCTGCCGAGTCTTGATCAAGCATAGTTCACTCCGGAAATTTATTCAATTGGAGGTTGCCAAAGCAGATTGCATGCCGAAAATAAAAAATGGAGGACATAACAGAAATAAAACGCAAAAACGAATATATACAAAAAATGCATATAACAGTAAAAGACAAACAACGATAAAAAGTGTATAAAACGCTTCCCAAGTGCGAAAAGAATTACGCACCTGCATAGAGATTTGCGAAGCACCATGCTGATCATTAGTCGGCAAACACATAGAAAGGAAGAAATCC
>MVQR01000477.1 GCA_002067815.1 Syntrophus sp. PtaB.Bin001
CTTTAGTGCTTCGACGATTGGTTTCCATGCCGGTGTAGTGTCTATGATGGCATGCAGCTTACGGGGCGACGAATCTGCCGTGTCTCCCGCCCAGACGGCGCCCAGTTGTCGGGCGAAATCCCGCTCTTTTTCGCTTCGGGCGAAGACGTAAACGTCGGTGTCGGGATAACGGCGTCGTACCATTTTGAGGACGAGGTGAGCCGACGCTCCGAAACCCGTCAACCCCAGATTCTGGCCATCTTCCAGCTCTGCCAGCCTCAGCGACCGGTACCCTATGGCTCCGGCACAAAGGAGCGGCGCCGCTTCGACATCGGTGAAGAGTTCGGGAATAGGGCAGGCAAACGCTTCAGAAACCACCATGTACTGGGCATAGCCGCCGTTGGCATCCCGGCCCGTCGCCCGGAAGGACGAGCAGAGATTTTCCCGTCCCTCTCGGCATTCACGGCATTGGCCGCAGGAAGAATAAATCCAGCCTACTCCTACCCGATCGCCGACTTCATATTCCGATGCCTCTAAGCCCTTTTTCTCGACCCGACCTACAACCTGATGCCCAGGGATGACGGGAAACCTTGGCGGCGGCGTCCGGCCTTCTATCTCATCGAGCTCCGTATGACAAACTCCGCAAGCGGAAACCCGGATCAGGATTTCTCCCCGGCCGGGTTCAGGTATGGGCAGTTCTACAAATTCCAACGGTTTCCAGTATTCACCATATTGGGAGATGTTTTTCAATATCATTGCTTTCATTGCGGAAATTGTCCTCCTGTTTGTATTGCTATTCCAGGCTCATAAGCGACTGCCACCGTTCCCACTCCGTATCGCAGGGGAGTCCCATATCCCGGAGGATCTTTATGATATGCTCGTCATTGAAGCGCAGATATGGATTGATCTGCATTTCTTCAGCCAATGTGGAATAGACGTGACGTGGATCATATCCGGAAAGGAAACGGATGACGGCGGTATTGTCTGGTTCGAGATGGCGGGCCATGGCCATTGAATCCCTGACATAATCGTGTCCCGCGTAGATGACCGTTGTCGGCGGCAGCGTCAAAATTTTTTTAATGGATAAGTAAAAATTATGATAATCGCCGGAAAAGCAGTTGCCGATCGTTCCGTTGAAAAGGGTATCTCCGGTAATCAGGATTGTGCCTACATGGAAACAGAGCGAATCGTGGGTGTGTCCTGGGGTGGCGTAAACACAAATATCTTCGCCTTCAAGTTCAAGCCGGCCGCGGTCGGCCAGCGTTGCACAATCCAGAAACTTTGCCGGTGAGTTCCTCAAAAGGGCTTCATTCCCCGGGGTATGATCATAGTGGGAATGGGTATTAACGACAAATTGAAGTTCAAGGTGACGTCTTTCCAGAAATTCCAGGATTTCATCCACGGCGCCGCCGTCCACGGCAATGGCGCTTGAATCTCCAAAAATAACGTAACCGAGGTTATCATAAGAGTAACGAAACTGTTCGACGGCAAGGACGTTCATTAGCGGGCCTTCAGGTTTTGATCTGAATCCGCTGAAGTGTCCTTTCCCGTTTGGGAAGCTTGATCTTCAACAACCCGTCGGCGTAGGAGGCTTCAATCCTGTCGGTCTGAACGTTAT
>MVQR01000478.1 GCA_002067815.1 Syntrophus sp. PtaB.Bin001
CGCCCGCCTCCATGATTCCCGCAATTGCCCAGAAAGGCGGAGAGATTGTCTTTGTTCCCCAACGGGAAACGGCGGCGGGCAGTCTATCCGGAGACAACTTCGAAAGCCTGCTGGCACTTTCTGCAGCGATGGACATGGTGGTCATCGGTCCCGGTCTTTCTCTGGAAGAGGAAACCCAGACCCTCGTGCGGTCACTTGTTCAGGAAATAACCAGTCCTCTGCTGATCGACGGCGACGGTCTGACGGCTGTTGCTTCCCGGCCAGAACTGGTGCGGGAAAGGAAAGCGCCGACAGTACTGACGCCGCATCTGGGAGAGATGGCGAGAATTTCAGGGGTAAGCATTCCCGATATACGGAAGGAGAGGATCCGGGTGCTTCAGGAAACGGCTGCCGATCTGCAGGCCGTTATTGTTTTGAAAGGAGCGCATTCTCTCATCGGAATGCCTGATGGGCAGGTATTTGTGAACCTGAGCGGGAATCCGGGAATGGCTACGGCGGGATCAGGGGACGTTCTGACGGGTACGATTGCGGCGATGTACGGTCAGGGACTGCCTCTGGAGGAAGCCGTCTGTAAAGGAGTGTTTATTCACGGACTGTCCGGAGATCTGGCGGCCGAGGTCAGGGGAGAAGACGGGATTACGGCACAGGACATCCTTGAATTTCTTCCCGAGGCGAGAAAGGCTGATCGGGAGGGGGTGCCGGCTGAACTTCGCCGCCGCTACGCCGGTCCGGAAATTCTGTAGTTATTACGCTTCCATATCAAAGCGCGCTATCTGCTTTCATATAGAATTGCAATTAAAGATTGCGTTTCAGGACATAGTCGGAGATGGCCAGCAAGGCTTCTTTCGCCGGCACTTCCGGCATTTCGGCCAAAAAAGCCCTTCCCTCTTCGATGAGGGTTTCCGCCTGACCAAGGGCATAGGCAATACCGTCATAACGGTTGATCAAAGTCAGGATTTCCTGCACGGGCATTTCCTGTGTTTTCCTCTCGGCTAGGGACTTTTCAATGAAGTTTCTTTCTCCCGGCGTGCAGCGCTTCAGTGTGTAAATCAAGGGGAGGGTCATTTTCCCTTCGCCAAGGTCCTTGCCTATGACCTTTCCGAAATCCTCTTCTTGGGCGACGTAATCCAGCGTATCGTCTGTGATCTGAAAGGCTGAACCAAGCCGCAGACCGAACTGTTTCAGGGCCTCGATCTGATCGGCTTTAGCCCCGCCAAGGTAACCGCCCATGGCACAGGAAGCCGAGATGAGGACGGAAGTTTTCTTCTCGATAATATTTCGATAATCCTCTTCAGTCAGGTTCACTTCGCCGCATTTGATCAACTGAAAGACCTCACCCTCGGACATGACATTGGAGGTGGTCGAAATGAGCCGTATGATTTCGATGCTGCCGTCTGCCGCCATTAACTGGTAGGCCTTCGAATAGAGAAAATCTCCCACCAGGACCGTGGCGGCGTTTCCCCAGATGTTGTTGGCCGAGACCTTGCCGCGGCGTGTCTCCGCCTTGTCGATGACGTCATCATGGAAAAGGCTGGCGGTATGGATGAATTCGATGACTGCGGAAAGCGTATGGCAGCGTTTCCCCCGGTAGCCG
>MVQR01000479.1 GCA_002067815.1 Syntrophus sp. PtaB.Bin001
GACTTTCAGCATGTCATCGGCACGCCCGGAGGGGAAGAAGAAACCGTCTTCATCTTTGTAATACTTGTCACCGGAATTGATCCATTCGCCGATAACAGTGCTTGCTGTCTTCTCTCTCTTTCTCCAGTAGTAACGGAGTGAACTCTTACCCTTGATCCAGAGATTTCCGACTTCGCCGACAGGCAGTTCATTTTTGCCTTCGTCGTCCATGATCTTCTCTTCATAACCGGGAACGGGCTGTCCGCTGGAACCCGGTTTGATGGCGCCGATTCTGTTGGATAGATAGATGTGGAGCATTTCTGTCGATCCCGGACCGTCAAGGATTTCCACGCCATAGCGGGCCTTGAATTTGTGGTACAGATCGGGGGGAAGCGCTTCGCCGGCGGACGGACAAGCACGGAGCGTTTGCAGGGCATGGGGTGCTCCAGGATTTTCCGCGTCCAGTTTTTCCTGGGCGATGAGCATCTGACCGAAGAGCGTTGGAACGCCGAAGAACAAGGTTGCCTTGTACTTGCTGATCAGTCTGAAGACATGTGCCGGAGACGGAGGATCGGGATTCAGGATGGCAGCGGCGCCGACAGACATGGGGAAGAACATGGCATTACCGAGACCGTAAGCGAAGAAGAGACGAGCCGCCGAGTAAACAATATCCTTTTCCGTAATTTCAAGGATGTATTTCCCGTAGTGCTCCGCACTGTACTGCATGTCGGATTGGGAATGGACTGCGCCCTTCGGACCACCGGTGGTACCGGATGTGTAAAGCCAGAAAGCGACATCATCGGCCGTGGTGAATACTGTTTCAAATTCCTCCTTTGCTGCATCATACATCTGTTTGTATGGTGAAGAAAATACACCGTCGTCATCTACAACAATGATATCCCGAAGGAATCTAAGCTCTTCAATTTCATTTACGACGGGAAGAAGCCTAGAAGAAACGACCAAGGTCCTTGCCTGACTGTCGTTCAGATAATATTCATAGTCGTTAGTCGTCAGCATGGTGCTTGCCGGAACAGGAACAGCCCCCATCTTCACCGCGCCCCAGAAAGTGGAGTAAAACCAGGGAGTATCAAGAACGATCATGATGATCCTGTCGCCCATCCGAATATCCAGATTCTTGAACATGTTGGCCATCTTATTGGTCATTTTCTGAATGTCGCGATAGGTGTAGTTGCCCTTGTCCGTGTAGGCGCAAATGTTATCGCCACGGCCTTCCCTGATGTGTCTGTCTACGAACCAATCTGCTGAGTTGTAAAATTCCTCTGGATACAGCTTTGCCATAATTTCTCCTCCTTTTGAAATAATAGTTACAATGCAATTACATCATCATCGTTTGTTATGCAAGGAATCTTTGCATTCAGAAAGCACTCCGATGTGAAAAAAACTTCGTCAACCGGAGATTTTCCATGATAATAAGCAGAAATGATTAAGGCAAGTATTTAGATTTATTATATTATTAACGAAGAAAAGCTCTATGGCAAAACTAGAGTGGATTTTATGATATGATTTTGTGGAAGATACATCTTTATGCTTCTTGGCGCAAGGAATCTTTATGCCGGGTATGCTTTCAAACTTATCTGCAATT
>MVQR01000480.1 GCA_002067815.1 Syntrophus sp. PtaB.Bin001
TAGTTTTGAGAATAAATTGATTGGTAGGTTACACAAATCAGGATCAGCGGCAAATAATAAACTGCCATTTTTTTTAAAAAATATTAAAAATGGCAGTTTATTTATTATTTATACAGGGTCATCAATGAAGGAACCGGAGAGCTTGAATGCTTTTTCATGGTTCTTTCTTCATGGCGGGGCGTAAAGCGGATCGTCAGTTACAGCATGGCGCCGACGCCGGACCAATATTACATCAACGATGCATGGGGAAAAGTTTTCTGCTTCTCTCCAATCCCGCCGTTCACGCTTTTACTCGCACATATCTGCTTCTTTTTCTTGCAATCATCGAGTTGACAGTTCCAACCTAATGTAGATAAAGTTCTTTCCTTTTTTTAAACAATGGATTCAAAAGGTAGGACCCATCATGCCCCGGTCCTTGTTGACTAGTGCTTCTTCCTCCTGAGTCTTCTAAGGCCTGCCAAGGCAGCAACACCACTGCCAAAAAGCCATATGGCGGCTGGCACAGGCACGGTGGAACGGTTAAAAGAGATGTCATCCAGGGCGAAATCGTTTCCGGCCGTATAGTTGTTTGTTTGGAGGTCGATAATACTTAGTGTTATATCCGTATTCGAGCCTGAATTCCAAATGACACTGAACAGCTGCCACTCAGGTACATTGGTTAGCGAGAGTGTACCTATCTCTGAGCCATTCGCATAGAATCCGAGAGTTATTTCGGGACCATAGGGAGATCCGATTGCTCGTGCCCATGCCTGAAATACATAATTGGTATTCGGTGTTACATTTAGGATTTGCTGTTGCCAAACGGTTTTTAGCGGATTTGAATAGCCTGCACCGTCTATGGTCATGAAATTACCGTTTCCTGTTGTGTGATCTCCGAAGAAATCATAGTCGTGATTTGTTACAGTGGAAATTGCATAATGTCCTGGCTGATAGTACATTGGACTGGAAAAAGTATAATCAGTTGTGAAAGCCGTCTTTGCCTGCACTAAAATCGCCGTTCACAACCATATTTGCCGCGGCTATATCGACCACGCTAAACAAAATAAACATTATCAACAAACCTCTTAACAACTTCTTTTTCATTCCCATTTCTCCTTTCTCCTTTCATATAGCGAATTCTCTGATAGTAATTGATTCATAAGCATAAATAACTATTCACATGATTTGGAGCTCAGGCTGACTTTTATCATAATGATATTTAGAAGAGGAGAAATATAGGATGATACAGAATTACACAACCTGATTTTAGTGCCTCTAAAATTCTTACTATCGGATAAAAGGTTGATACATTAATTGGTATTAGGATTAATCCATACACTTACGAATCAACAGCCGCGAACGATTATTAGAGTCTGATTACAGGGTGCAATGCTTTATGGGAAATAAAAGGTCAAGTTGCTCTATTGAAGAAAGGAAGAAAGAAATATGAACAGAATCTCTTTTACATGAAAAATAAATTTAAAACGTAGGCCATGTTTTTTCGAGATATAACCCAAAGTTGTGGACAGGATAGAAAGAAGGCGTATCCTCCAAACGTTTAATCCAAAAACGAGCCCC
>MVQR01000481.1 GCA_002067815.1 Syntrophus sp. PtaB.Bin001
GGATATATGAAAAAACATCTCAACACCCTTTTTGTGACGACTCAGGGCGCTTACCTCTCCAAGGAGGGCGAAACGGTTGTCGTCAAGGTCGATAGGGAAGTCCGCCTTCGTGTTCCGATTCATACTCTTGCGGGGATAATCTGCTTCGGCAACGTCGGTTGCAGCCCTTATCTGATGGGTTTTTGTGCTGAGAAAGGCGTCTGTATCAGTTTCTTGTCGGAGCATGGCCGGTTTTTGGCCAGGGTCCAGGGTCCTGTTGCCGGAAATGTCTTGTTGCGGCGGGAACAATATCGGCGTGCTGATGATCCGCAATTTTCCGCAGATATGGCGCGGCACATCCTCACGGGAAAGATAGCCAATTGCCGCACAGTTTTACAGCGGGCTTTAAGGGATCATCAGGAAAAGATCGATGCCGAGAGTGTGCGGCAGGCGGTGTCTCATCTTGGGAGATGCCTGACAGCACTGGGGCGCGAAAAAACGTTGGATAACCTGAGAGGGATCGAGGGAGATGCCGCCCATCGATATTTCAGCGTCTTTAGCGAGTTGATCCTGATGCAGAAGGATGTTTTCTCCTTCGACGAACGGAATCGCCGTCCACCACTGGATCCGGTGAATTGCCTTCTATCTTTTGCTTACACTCTGCTGGTTCACGATATCCGCTCAGCCCTTGAATCAGTTGGGCTTGACCCCGCCGTTGGTTATCTCCATCGGGATCGGCCCGGCAGGCCGGGGCTTGCCTTGGACCTGATGGAGGAATTCCGCCCCTTTATCGTGGACAGGCTGGTACTTTCTCTCATCAATCTCCGGAAAGTCCAGGAAAAGGGCTTCAAGAAGTCCGAGTCGGGGGCTGTTCTGATGGACGACGATACACGCCGTACTCTTCTTATATCCTATCAGGAACGGAAACAGGAAGAAATGTTTCATCCCTTTCTGGGTGAAAAGATCACCATCGGGCTGTTATTTCACATTCAGGCGATGCTGCTTGCGAGGTATTTGCGGGGTGATCTGGATGGATATCCGCCGTTTATTTACAAGTAATCATAGGACAGATTTGAGAGAGTTCAGCAAAAAAGGGAAGAGCGATGATGGTTGTTGTCAGTTACGATGTGGCAAACCTGGAGAGTGGCGGCGCCCGTCGGTTGCGCCGTGTTGCCAAGACCTGCCAGAATTACGGTCAACGGGTGCAATATTCTGTGTTTGAGTGCATTGTTGATCCGGCGCAGTGGACAATGCTTCGTAAAAATTTGATAGATGAAATTGACCCGGAGAAAGACAGCCTGAGATTTTATTTCATGGGGTCGAACTGGCGGCGGCGCGTCGAACATATCGGCGCCAAGAAAACTATAGATCAGGAAGGTCCATTAATATTTTAAACAGCCGCGAACCGGAAGCTCTCATTATAATGCAATCAGGTTCGCGGCTAAGTTAAGTACTTGATAATGTGAAGAATGAAATTAGCGCGTTTAGCTTTTCATGTGTTTTATATGCTTGCTTGTTTTCTATTCGCGAAAGATTCATGAAAAACAGCCTTAAAATCTTAGGTTGTATATAAAC
>MVQR01000482.1 GCA_002067815.1 Syntrophus sp. PtaB.Bin001
AATGTCGGAGATACTTCAAAGTTATCCGATAAACGTTTCTTCTTGACTTTCGATTCAAACCCGGTCCCGATGATGCTGAAAAACCTGTCAGACCCATCGGACATACAGGTTAACGAAAGCTTCTTGAAGATGCTCGGTTATCAGCGTTCCGATATTTCCAATAACAGTTCAATTCTTTCAGGCATTTTTCTTCAAGGAACAGATCAGATATCCTTTGATGAAAAAATCTCCCGGGAAGGTTCAGTTCGCGAATATCCAATCCTTATCCAGACACGCAACGGTGATATTCTAGAAACCCTCGTATCAACTGAAACAGTTCGTCTCAAAAACGGAAACTTTGCCATCATGCTTTTCTATGATATGACGGAACGCAACAAAACCACTACTGTGCTCAAAAACAGAGAATCAGAACTTGAAACCACTGTAAGGCGTCTTGAAGAATTGAACGCCGCGCTGAAAACCCTTTTGAAGCACAAAGACCAGGACAAGCGAGATATGGAGGAAAGATTTCTTTCTAATGTCAAGGAACTGGTGCTTCCCTATATTCAAAAACTAAAGGAAACCGATCTTGTCGGGCTGCAAACGACTTTTGTGGAAATTGCCGAATCTAATCTCAATGATATAATGTCACCCTTCCTGCAGAAAATAACATCGCGTTACCGCAACTTCACGCCTAAAGAAATCCAGGTTGCAAGTCTGATAAAAGAAGGAAAAAGAACAAAGGAAATAGCGCAGATTCTGGGAATTTCGAAAAGCGCTATTGACCTTCATCGCAACAGCATTCGCAGCAAGCTCGGACTTATCAACAAGAAAACCAACCTACGTTCCTATCTGATGTCTCTTTCCTGATTTTTATTATATGTGGCAGCTAAATCTTTTTCTTCAAATTGAAATTTAGCTGCCACACCTTTAAAATCCATTAAAGTCCAATTTGATTATCTAATCCCACCATTCTATCTTTATTTCTGCAGATACAATGGCATCTCTATCGCAACTATCTTTTTAAGCACTTTGACACGTTCCTTGCATTTAATCGCCCAAGTCATTCAAATGCGGAGTTCCCAAGACCATCATTCCTTGATTCCCTTATGAAATCTTTTCGGGGGAACGGACTCCGTCTGACATATGATTCCGCGAATAAAGAAGGAGGCGACTAAAGATGGAATTAGACAAGAACATGAAAATTATACTTGCTGAAGACGGCGGAACCATGCGGAAAATGGAAGTCCGTATCCTGAATCAGATCGGTTTTGAAAATATCGTTGAATGCCGCGACGGTTCAGAGGCAATGAATGAACTCGAATCTTCAGGCGAAGCCGGCCTGGTTATCTCCGACTGGAATATGCCCAACAAAAGCGGCATGGATCTTCTCCAGGAGATGCGTTCAAATCAACGATTCGCCGCTATTCCCTTTATAATGGCAACTGGTCAGGGCGACAAACAATATGTTGCACAGGCAAAGCAAGCAGGGGCAAATGGCGTGGTTGCAAAACCGTTTTCACCTGATGAACTGAAAAGTCTTATTGATCAGATCTTCGGCCTTTGTCAGAA
>MVQR01000483.1 GCA_002067815.1 Syntrophus sp. PtaB.Bin001
CGCACACTTTTCACCATAGCAGCGATCGCCCTTGAGAAACAATTTCAGACCTTCTCTGCGACAAAGCCTGCATGCTGATTCTATATATCTTGCCAAGTATTCCTCCCTTTTATTTTGCTAGTAATATTTTTTATCTCTCAGATTTTATCATGAAAATATTTATTGATATAGGCAGCTACACCCTTCTCCTTTTAGGCGGACGGCAACCATTGTGTGGAACAGGCGTAACATCTCGAATTAATGAAATGGTTAGACCAGCGGCCTGCAACGAACGCAAGGCGGACTCTCGGCCGGAACCAGGCCCCTTTACATAAACCTGAACTTTTCTTAAACCATGTTCTTTTGCCTTTTTTACACAGTCTTCTGCGGCCATCTGCGCAGCAAAAGGTGTGCTTTTTCTTGAGCCTTTAAATCCCTGCATTCCCGAAGACGACCAAGCAATGACGTTTCCCACTGTATCCGTAATTGTTATTATTGTGTTGTTAAATGTTGATTGTATATGTGCAATTCCTTCAGGAATATTTTTTTTCTCTTTTTTCTTACCAGTTTTTCTAACCTGTTTTGCCATTTTTTCCCCTCGCTTGATTCCCTGATTACATACCTGATTGATTATTTCTTTTTACCGGCAATTGCTCTCCGCGGCCCTTTACGTGTTCGCGCATTGGTGTGGGTTCTTTGGCCTCTTACAGGAAGTCCTTTTCTATGACGAAGCCCCCTATATGCACCAACATCCATAAGCCTTTTTATAGACATAGAAACGTCTCTTCTCAGGTCACCCTCTACCTTATGATCCCTATCAATTATAATTCTAATTGCATTTATCTCAGAGTCAGCAAGCTCATCAGTCTTAGTATCATAACTGACCTCAGCTTTATTAAGGATTTCCTTCGCCTTAGTCCTTCCTATACCGTATATATATGTTAAGGCGATCTCCATCCTTTTATTTTTGGGTAAATCCACTCCTGCAATTCTTGCCACCTGATCTCCTCCTGATTACAATTCTATAGGTCTATCCCTGCCGCTGTTTATGCTTTGGGTTTTCACATATGACTCTAAGCAGTCCTCGCCGTTTAATAATCTTGCATTTATCACAAATTTTCTTTATCGATGATCTTACCTTCACTATTCCAATTTCACTCCTTGTAATCTTTGTTTATATCCGATTCTTTGTTCAAATAACCAAAAGCGTATAGACTTAAAATTCTAATTCTTGCTACTTTGTTCGATATATAATCCTTCCTCTTGTCAAATCATATGGCGACAGTTCTACCGTTACTTTATCTCCAGGTAATATTTTAATAAAATGCATTCTCATTTTGCCGGAAATATGTGCCAAAACGCGATGTCCATTCTCCAATTCTACCCTAAACATTGCATTCGGAAGTGGTTCAATTACGCGGCCTTCAACTTCTATGGGTTCTTCTTTGGCCATATTCCATATCCTACGATAACTGTTATATATTTACCTTTTATCCTAATTTAAGGTACTCAATATTTCGGGACCATTTTCAGTAATTGCGACGGAATGTTCAAAATGAGCT
>MVQR01000484.1 GCA_002067815.1 Syntrophus sp. PtaB.Bin001
CACATGGTTTATCTCCTGTCGGGCATGGCCCTCTGTAGGCATCTGGTCATAGGAATCACGAACCCGGACCCGATGCTGACAAGAAGTGAAACCGTCGATCTGAAGCGAAGCGATCCGACATCCAATCCACTGACCTATTTCGAACGTTACCTGATGATCCGCGCCGTCATGGAAGAGGCGGGAATCGAATCGTCTCTCTTTTCCGTCGTTCCTTTCCCCGTCAACATTCCGGAACTCTATCGCTACTACGTGCCCCTCGATGCCCTGTTTTTTCTCTCTATTTATGACTCCTGGGGAAAGCGGAAGCTGGAATATTTCAAGGCACTCGGGCTGACACCCCATGTACTCAGGGATGTGTCTGAGGATCAGAAAGGACTGAGCGCCACCGACGTTCGCCGCCGGATGGCGCAAAATGAACCATGGGAAGAACTGGTGCCCCCTTCAGTGGCACTTCTCATGAAAAAATGGGATATTCCCGCCCGTCTCAGAAAAATCAGTCAATACTGATAAACCCCTCTTCACAGAACAAAGCTTCTCTCCCCGCATTATTTGTCAGACCAGCAATTCCATCAACCAGCTGATTCCCCGGAACAGATGAGACCGACGGCGTCCGCCCGGCATCTCCGGCAGTGGTACATCTGCGGGACATAAAATGAGGCGATATCCCGAATGCGGGCCATCTCGGCATCGTCAGGCTCCTCCAGATTTTCAAAGGGAGTATTCGCGACCGGGATCATGGGGATGCAGTTCATCACGTCCGCGCCCCATTCAGCCGCCTTTTGAGCAATCGCCTCGATGTGGCCGGCATTGACGCCGGGAATGACCACCGTGTTGATCTTCACCATCAGGTCTTGGTCTTTCAACCTCGCAATGGCCTCCTGTTGACGGGAGAGAAGGAGTTCAGCAGCTTCCATGCCCTGCCAAGTCTGATGGTTGAAAGTGACCTTAGAGTATATCTGCCGGCCGACGAGAGGATCAACGGCATTGACGGTGACCGTTACATGGGTCACACCGGAATCCGCCAGTTCATCTACATATTCGGTCAAATTCAGGCCGTTTGTGGAAATGCAAAGGAGCAGATCCGGATAGGCTGCATGCACGGCGCGCAGGGTTTCGAGGGTACGCTCCTGATCGCACAGGGCGTCGCCAGGTCCGGCAATCCCGATCACGGAGATATCCGCTCTCGTCTTGAATAGCCTATTTAAATATCTCAAGGCTTCAGCGGGTTCAAAGATGCGGCTGGTCACTCCCGGACGACTTTCGTTGACACAGTCGTAGAGCCGGTTGCAGAAGTTGCACGAGATGTTGCAGTTTGGCGCCACGGGAAGGTGAACCCGTCCCCACCGCGCAGATGCACTCCCATAAAAGCAGGGATGATCAGTGACAGCCCTTCTTAAGCATAATCCGGTCTGTATCATATCACACCCGCTTTCGGCCGACTTTAATCGCATCGACCGGACAGGACTTCAGACAGTCTCCGCAATTTGTGCAATTGACTTCATCAGGACGAGTCCCCATTTCA
>MVQR01000485.1 GCA_002067815.1 Syntrophus sp. PtaB.Bin001
AAAAAATCAAGGGCCACCATGAGCTGGCCGGTGACGAAATTCTGAATCTGAAGCTGGGCCCTCAGTCCCAAGGCGATGGCTTCCTTTATTGCCTTGGCATCCGTTTTCAGCCGATGAGCCCCTTTGATCCGTCCCGGTTCCAGTCTGATAACAACCGGGATATGAAGTTTACGGTTCTGTTCATCCAGGGCCACGCTGATATCGGTGACCGTTCCCATCTTGACCCCCCGGAATGTCACCGGAGACCCCACGTTCAGCCCTTTCACCGATCCGTCAAAAAACAGGACGTAGTTTTGCGATTCGCTGAAAAACTTTCCGGAACCGAGGGCCAGCAACGCCAGGACTAGTATGACGATTGCTCCGACGACAAACGCGCCGATCAGGGTCTTATTCTCCTTTTTTGGGCTCATCCTTTTTCACCACGCTTTTACAGAGAGATTGCCGTACAAATCACTTCTTCTTCCTGCCTTCCCCTCGAGTCAGAAAGCTGACTACTTTTGGGTCTTCCGACTCCGTCAGGAGCTTCCTGGGGTCGCCGACGGCCGTTATGGTTTTAGCATCCGGGTCGAGAAAAACCGAATTGGTGCCGATGGCAAAAATGCTTGCCAATTCATGGGTTACCACGATCACGGTCGTACCCAGGCTTTCGCTCAACTCGATTATCAAATCGTCCAGCAGGCGGGCGCTGACCGGGTCGAGTCCGGCGGATGGTTCGTCAAAGAAGAGAAAATCCGGATCCAGGGCCATCGCCCTGGCCAGGCCGGCCCGTTTCTTCATGCCGCCGCTGAGTTCCGAAGGATAAAAGTCTTCAAAGCCGCCGAGGCCCACCAAGGCCAGCTTGAACGAGACGAGTTCCTGAATCTGCCCGGGAGAAAGATCGGTATATTGTTCCAGCGGCAGGGCTACGTTTTCCGCCAGGGTCATGGAACTCCAGAGGGCGCCGCTCTGAAAGAGGATGCCGAAGCGCCTCTTGAGCCGTTCCTGCTCCTGCGGCTCTGCTTCCCAGAAACTGACGCCGTCGTAAAAGACTCGGCCGCCGGCGGGCTCCTTGAGCCCCACCATCTGCTTCATGAGCGTACTCTTGCCGCAGCCGCTGCCTCCCATGATGATAAAGATATCACCCTTGCGAATGCTGAAATTAAGATCGCGCATGAGCACGAAACTGCCGTAGGCCATTTCGAGGTCTTTCACCTCGATGACAATTTCGTTGTTGTTCGAGAGGCGTTTCACCGGCGCGTTCATATCCCCAAAACCTGACAGACCAGGGTAATTATGGCGGTTGCCACGACGATGCTGACGATGCCGGTGACCACCGCCGAAGTGGCGGCAAAACCGACCGCCGCGGCATTCCTCTCGCACTGGAGGCCTCGCAGGCATCCGGAAAGCGCCACGAGTATCCCGAAGACGAAGCTGTGGAAAAGGCCGACCCAGAGGTATTTCAACTTCATCATCTTGATTGTTTCCAGGTAGTATTCGTGTATCCCCAGATCGAGCATGCCGACACCGACGATCAT
>MVQR01000486.1 GCA_002067815.1 Syntrophus sp. PtaB.Bin001
ATCGAGGAAGAAGCAATGTGCAAAATATTCAAAATTACCTGCCTAATATTAACGACGCTTGCTTTTTTTAATAGCTGCGCCACATTGCAGCAAAGAACTATTGATAAAGAGGCGGCTCTTGATGCCACCAATGTCTGGTTTAAATATCTCGATGAAAGGAAATATGAAAAACTGTGGGAGATATCATCTGAACTACTCAAATTAAAAACCGATAAGAACGACTTTATTCGAGAGATTAGAGGCATTCGCGAGCCATTAGGAAAGGTTTTGGAAAGGAATTTACAAGTTAATGAAGTTATGCCGTTAATCGAGCACTATCCTGATGGCAAATACAGAAAAATTGTATACTGGAGCAAATATGAAAAAAAAGACTTTGTAAGAGAGAATTTTATCTTAGTTAAAGAAGGGGAGCGCTGGGGTGTGCTAAGGTACGATTTTATTTAAAAAATCCCGCATTGGTTTCAGTCGATGTCTTAAAATTCCAATTCCGATTCCGGAGCAAAGATTTAACTTTGTCAGTTTTCATTTAGAACTCCCGAAAAACAGGATTGCTCAGTCTGCCGATTCTTTCAATTTCTACAGAAATCCGGTCTCCTGCTTTGAGGAACAGAGGGGGCTTTCTCGTAAAGCCGACTCCTTCGGGGGTTCCTGTCAAGATGACCGTTCCCGGCAGTAAAGTCATCGACTGGCTTAGAAAGCTGATAATTGTCGGGATGCTGAAAATCATTTCCGACGTGCCGGCATCCTGCAGAACATCATTTTCATTTAAAATAGCACAAATATGGAGTCGATTCGGATCGGGGATTTCATCCTTGGTAACCAGCCAAGGTCCCAGCGGACAGAAGGTATCGAAACTTTTTGCCCGAACCCATTGCCCGCCTTGCCTCCTCAGTTGCCAGTCTCTTGCACTGACGTCATTGGCACAGGTATAACCCAGAATGCAGTCCATTGCCTCTTCTGGCTGCAGATTCTTGACTGTCCTGTTGAGAACAACGGCTAATTCCGCTTCATAGTCCACGCTATCGGGAGCGGCTGCAGGCAACAGTATCGGTTCCTGGTGGCCGATGACGCTGCTGGTTGCCTTCATGAACAGGATCGGGTATTTGGGAATATTCAGTCCGGTTTCCGCTGCATGATGTCGATAGTTGAGTCCTAATGCCAAAATGTTTGAAGGAACTACAGGAGGAAGAAATCGCTTTATGTTCGCTTTTTCGCTTGTAACTTCAAAATCAGCAAAAATATCGCCTTCAATGATATCGGCCGCTGCCGGCTGATCTTCATTATATCGCCCATACAACACACGATCCTGATCCGAGACAAAGCGGACTATTTTCATATTACCAATCCATTGAAATCTCTTATTCTCCAAGCCCCAGGGCTTTTCTCTTCGAAGCTATATGAGAGGTAATCAGGCTGCAAGCTGCAACAGGATCCGGTTCAACGGCAAAGCAGGCGCCAAAGACATTATTCAAACCGGAAGTGGCAAGCTCAACCACATTCCTGCTGCC
>MVQR01000487.1 GCA_002067815.1 Syntrophus sp. PtaB.Bin001
AAGATAATTAAGGGGCGCATTTCCCGTGATCATGTGCATATATCAGTATCCTTGCCGCCGCATGTGCCGGTGAGTCAAGTGGTAAAGTCGATTAAGAATAAAACATCTCGAGAGCTAATAACAGAATTTAAAGCTCTGGAGAGGATATTTTGGGGACACAGCATTTGGTCGGAAGGGTATTTTGCCGCTTCTTTCGGTGAAGTGGCAAGTGAAGAAATTGCTGGCTGGGTTGATGAACAGATTGTAGAACCTCCTGATGGTGATTTCAAAATAGATGATGATCTTTAGGGAAAAGTAGCCCCTAAAATCAGGAAGAGTGACGCCAGAATCCTGCAAAATAAAAAGCTGAATAGCCGATAATTTTCCTTGAAATATAATGTGCTTTCGATTAACTCGAAACGTCAGACATTTTTTATAAGTCGAAACCGGACGGAGTGTTTGAAAAACCTATGCCCAAGTCTCTTGATGAACTGCTGGTGCGTGTAAATCAGTCTGAAATCGCTACTATTAAAGCAACCCTGAGCAAGATCATAGAAGTCATCCACAATCCCGATTCCAGTGTCATGGATCTTAAAAATCTCATTGAAATCGATCATCCCTTGGCTGCCAATGTTCTCCGCCTGGCCAATTCAGCTTTATACGGCATGCGTAGAGGAATATCCAGCGTCATGGAAGCCATAATCCTCATTGGATATGATGCCGTTGTGGAACTGACGCTAAACCAGAAATTCTTTCAGCTATTTCAGAACAGTGGACAGGAACTCCTCCACGGCTATACCCGGAGAACGCTCTGGGAACATTCCATCGGGGTTGCCCTTTGCAGCAAGCTCATTTACCGGCGGGAATTTCGAAAGAATGGCGGAGATATGTACACTGCCGGTCTGATACACGATATTGGAATCATTATTGAGGATCAGTTCTTACATTCCGATTTTTTTTCTATTCTGACCGACATGAAAAAGAATGGAAGTGGTTTGCACCAAGCGGAAATCGGCGTTCTTGGTTATTGCCACGAGGACATCGGTGAAAGATTGGCGGCGAGTTGGAACTTCCCGAGAGAACTATGCCAGGTAATTGGAAAAGCGGAACGACTCGAAGTCGGGGATGAGTCTGCTTCTCTAATGGCCGGCACGCTTTATGTGGCCAACTGTGCCTGCAACCGGAGAGAAGTCGGATTTTCGGAGTTGAGCTTTGTGGATCAGCCCTTATATGAAGATTGTCTTAACCGGCTGCAAATCAAAGAAAGGGCGCTTGACTTTATCATGGATGAAGTGGAAGAGCAGATTGCACAGATGAAAAAAGACGGATGGTTCTGAGATGATTGAAGACGTATCAAAAGATAAAGTCATTCAGGAGTTGCACTGCCAGATCGAGGATATGACCATCCGACTGAAGCATCTGGAAAATGATTCCTCACTGATAAAAGAGGAAAATGAAGGCGTCCTTTTAAAGTACATGGAGGTTCTCGATGCGTGGCGCAAGGAGAATCATGAACTGGAATTGCT
>MVQR01000488.1 GCA_002067815.1 Syntrophus sp. PtaB.Bin001
ATATCATAAGGCTGCTGAATGACACAACCTTGGTTAGCCCAGTAATTTTCAAGGGCAAAGATCAGTTCCTGAAAGGTCACCTTAAACCTCCTGTAGCTTTTCTGGATATTCCTATTATTTTTAAGCGGTTCCGGCGGCTAACTAACATGATGATGCTATTTGTGTCAACCTGAAAGGTTTTTAAATTCTCATTCTCTGAACTTCGTCGAGAACTTTCATCGATTTCAGTTCCTTTCCCAGGATGTGGCCGATGAACAGTGTGAGCAGAGACTTACTTTCTCGCGCTGTTTGTCCGGAGAAGAGAATTCTTTTCATTTTATCCGTTTCGATTTCAGTGCCGAGTTGGAGAGTCCTGATAGTGCCGACGGAAATCGGCAGGACGCCCGGAGCTGCTGATGCCGAAGAGCATGATAGGCAATGCAGTCCGCCATGAGTGATGCTGAAGACGTAACGCTGTTGAGAATTCAAGGGTGCGTTGCATATCAGGCAACGATCGAGAGCCGGCGCGTATCCGGTAATTTTCAGGTGCCGAATTTCAAAGAAACGCAGCAGACGCTCCGAAGTATCTCCCTCTTCAATTAGAGAGAGAAAAGTATACAGAAGTTTGAACAATTTTATTTCCGCTTTTTCTTCAAGAGAGAAATGATCGACCAGATCAATGAAATATGAGGCCAGCAGCGTTCTGTCCAGAGACTTCCGGATCTCGGGATACTCGTTAATGCATTGACAGCTCTCCAACCAGGCCAACTGATCCCGTTGCTTTCTGAAAAAAAGCAGTGAGGAACAGCAGAATGGTTCCAGGACATTGACAAATCGCTTCTTGCTTTTTCTTGCCCCTTTGGCTATCGCCGTCAATTTGCCGAAATCGCGGGTATAGAATGTAACGATCAGGTCAGAATCGCTGTAATTCAAAGTTTTCAGGACAATTCCTTCCGTTCTGTGCGTTGCTTTGGTATTCATTTTATCCGATTCAAAAAGGGAAAAACTTTCTACGGAGGGAACAGGAATTCATCTTTTCCGGCATAATCGATCCCCGAAGGATAAGGCAGCTACACCATGATTCAATATAATTATGAAACAGAGTTTCTCCCAGAGCTTATAGGGATTTCCGAGAACGGACAGACTGGAAGAACAAGAGAAACCTTCCTTTGAGAGGCCTCTAGGCATCCTGATAAATAACTTTTCCCCCTACCATGGTCATTATTGTCTTTCCTTTTAACGACCGACCGAAAAAGGGGGAGTTTTTCCCTTGCGAACGCCAGTTTGATGGGTCGGCAACCCATGACTTGCCGGGATTAAATACCGTGATGTCCGCATCGGCGCCCCGGCGAAGGGTTCCTCTCGGGATATTGAGAATTTCTGCAGGATTGACACTCATTTTTCGTATCAGTTCGGAAAGAGGAAGCAGTCCGTCATCGACCAGTTTCAGGCTAAGGGCCAGCGCAGTTTCGAGTCCGGAGATGCCGCTGGCGGCATATTCGAATTCCACTTCTTTGTCGGTA
>MVQR01000489.1 GCA_002067815.1 Syntrophus sp. PtaB.Bin001
CCTTTACTCACACGGCGGAATTGTGGGCTGCATTCATCGGCAGCACGATGCCGATGACACCCTGAAGGCGCATATTCTGATGGAAAATCTGATGGCCAAGGCTTCGGGTGCTGCGGCTTTAAGGCATCTTCTGATTAAGGCGGATCTTCCGCCTGCGGAGATCGATCTTCTTCTCAACTGTTCCGAAGAAGCAGTAGGAGATCGATATAATCGGGGAGGAGGGGGGATTGCCAAAGCGATAGGAGAAATGTGCGGGTGCGTATCCGCCACCGGTTGCGATATCAAGGCTTTTTGTGTCGGGCCGCTTTATGCCCTTTTGCAGGCGCTTGCACTGGTGAAGGCAGGAATATTCAAAAAGATAGCTGTTGTAGGCGGAGGTTCGATGGCTAAACTGGGCATGAAATTTCAGGGGCATGTTGCCAAGGAAATGCCGATTCTCGAAGATGTCGTAGGCGGTATTGCCTTCCTGGTAGCGGAAGATGATTCGGTAAGTCCCCATGTCCGCCTGGACGGCGTCGGCAAGCACAACATCGGCTCCGGCTCGTCGCAGCAAAACATTATGGAATCGCTGGTGTTGAAGCCTTTGGACCGGATGGGGATGAAAATCTCCGATGTTTCCAAGTATGCCGTCGAGCTGCAGAATCCGGAAGTGACCGTACCGGGGGGCAGCGGCAATGTGCCTCTGGCAAACTACAGGATGATCGGAGCGTTGGCGGTATTGCGGCAGGAAATCAAGCGAAGCGAGGTCGACCGCTTTGTTTTTGAGCACGGCATGCCGGGCTTTGCTCCTACCCAGGGGCATATTCCGGCGGCGGTCCCCTTTCTGGGGCATGCAATCGACGGCATCAAGGAAGGAAAAATAAACAATACCATGTTTATTGCCCGGGGAAGCCTTTTCCTGGGCAGAATGACCCAGCTGTCGGACGGTTTGTCCTTTCTGATCGAAAGGAACCCCGGGAGCCGGAAAACATCGCCTTTGGAAAAGAAAGGATGAAGACCATGTTCGAGGGGAAAAAGGTCATCGTTTTCGGGGACAGGGACGGTGTGCCTGGTCCGGCCATTGCGGAGTGCATGAAGGCGGCGAAGGCAGAAGTTGTGTTTGTTGCCACAGAGTGTTTCGTCTGAACTTCGGCCGGCGCCGTGGACATGGAGAAGCAGACAACGATCAAGAAACTTGCGGATGATATTGGAACCCGTGATCTGATCGTGATCATCGGGGCAGCCGATCCGGAAGTGGCTCAGGTCACAGCGGAAACCGTAACAACCGGTGATCCAAGCTTCGCTGGTCCACTGGCAGGAGTCTCGTTGAGACTACCAGTCTATCATATCTTAGAACCGGATGTGAAGCTGGCCATCCCTCGGGATATCTATGAAGAACAGGCAGGATTTATGGAACTTGTGGCCGATACGGAGGAACTCGGTAGAATATTCCGCGAAATCAGGACTAGAGCAGGAACATTTTGATGAAATCGTCATTAGTTGTTCTTCACAGGAATT
>MVQR01000490.1 GCA_002067815.1 Syntrophus sp. PtaB.Bin001
GGCCATAAAAAAGTGTTCTGAATATAGAGGTGGAGGAAAATTCAATGGTTCCAGAACTTAAACGTCTGATCGAACAGATGGGTAAGGATAGAGGACTGGATAAAACTGTAATTATCGAGGCCCTGGAAGTGGCAATGTTGACTGCTGCCCGCAAAAAGCTCGGACCCCATGTGGATATCGAAGCCCATTATAACGAAGAGCTTGGCGAAATCGAAGTATTTCAATTTAAAACGGTGGTTGAGAAGGTTGTCGATCCTGATATGCAGGTTTCCCTTGAAGTGGCCCATCGAGACCTTGATGAGGAAGCTGAGCCGGGAGACAGTCTGGGGATGAAAATCGAAACCAGCACCTTCGGCCGTATCGCCGTTCAGACCGCCAAGCAGATCATTGTCCAGAAAGTTAAAGATGCCGAACGGGACAATGTTTACGATGAATACAAGGACCGCAAGGGCGAACTTGTCAATGGATTCGTGCAGCGCTTCGAAGCAGGAAGCATTATTGTCAATCTGGGGCGGGCCGAAGGAGTGATCCCTGTATCCGAACAGATTCACCGGGAGGTTTACAAGCGGGGCGACCGCATTCGAAGCTATATCTGTGAAGTCAAGAAGATATCCAAGGGGCCGCAGATCATCCTTTCCCGCACTCACCCGAATTTTCTGAAATCTCTTTTTGAAGTGGAAGTTCCCGAGATCGCCGAAGGATTAATCGAAGTTATCAGCGTCTCCCGGGAACCTGGCAAACGGGCGAAGATTGCCGTAAGGACGAAAGACAAGGATATCGATCCTGTCGGCGCCTGCGTCGGGATGCGGGGAGCCCGGGTGCAAAGTGTCGTTCAGGAATTGCGGGGAGAAAAAATCGACATCATTCCCTATGCCGAGGATCCTGCACAGTATGTGTGCAGTGCCCTCTCTCCTGCAAAAGTGAGTCGTGTGTTGGTTGATGAGGCCGACCATGCCATGGAGGTCATCGTGCCGGACGACCAGTTGTCGCTTGCTATTGGGAAAAACGGGCAAAATGTCCGACTGGCCGTTAAATTGACCGGGTGGAAAATCGATGTGAAAAGCGAATCGGTGGATGCCAAAAAAGAAAGCCCCGGTTACAAAACACTTATGAAAATCCCCGGTATGGAAGAAACTACCGCAGAACTGCTGTTTGATAAAGGTTTCAAAAGCATGGCCATGATTGCGTCGGCAGATCCGGAACTACTGTCGTCCATATCCGGGATTGAAGGTGCAACTACGGCGCTCTGGATCGAAGAGGCCGGCAGGATTATAGATGAGGAGACTGCGGTTTCGAAGGAAGCATGAGTAATTCCGATGAAACAGGAACGTCTGCAGAGTAAAAATATTGAAGCGTTGGGGGGGTAGAGCATGTCGAAAAAAAGGGTTTACGAGTTGGCACGGGAGCTGGGTATCGATAATAAAGATCTTATCTCTCGGTTGGAAAAACTCGGAATAGCCGTAAAATCCCACTCGGGAACGCTGGAAGACAATGA
>MVQR01000491.1 GCA_002067815.1 Syntrophus sp. PtaB.Bin001
ATTATCATGCCGGAGCGATTCTATGAGATAGAAACCCTTAAAGGACCGATCGACCGCGCCTTCTTCGACGGTCTCATTCAGGAATATGCAAAGGCCATCCGAGACCTGGCCGGAACGGGCGGTGCGAAATAGCAGGGAAAAACCGCAAGGTCGCCATCGTCCGAAGAATGGCGATGAAAGCGAAAGGAGAACATCATGGCAAAGTATAAAGTTGTCCTGGAAAGAGAAGAGTGTATCGCCTGTGAAGGCTGTATCGGCGCCTGTTCCGATTACTTTGAGATGGCTGATGATGACTGGGCACAGATAACTGGTTCAATGCGGGTGGGAAGCAACGACGAACTGGAAACCGATGAACTCGGTTGTATTCAGGAAGCTGCCGAGACGTGTCCGGTCAATATTATCCACATTTACGAAGGGGGCAACAAAATCATCTGATTCCGATTCCATATCAAAGCGCTAGCTTCGCTGGCTGCGTTATCGGCTCCTCGACATACGTCCATGTATGCCTGCGTCGCCTCTAACTTGCCGCCTTGCTATCATCTTTGATCTGAAATTGGAATAATGAGAGGAGAGTCCGGTGAATACACTGATTTTTCTCATCGTCTTTCCCTTATGCATCGCGGCATTGGCACTTGTGCTGCCTTCCGGGAATACACTCAGAAAAACGATTGGCGTCATCGCTGCCGTTGTTCTGTCTGCGGTCCCGATCTACTTGCTGGTCGCTTATCTCGATCAGGGGCCCGCATATTTCCATGTCGAGAGCCATGGAATCAATCTCTTCATGCTTGGGGTTGAGCTATTCATTGCAGTGTTCATAGTGTATATTTCCCTGCGGGCGAAACAATATCTCCCCGTGCTGCTCGTCATTGTCCAGTCGGTGATCATGATCAACTTCGAGTTCACCGCCGGCGGTTCCCTGGAGATCGAGCACAGCCTGTTCGTCGATAAGTTTTCCATCATCATGGCGCTGATTGTCGGCATTATCGGCAGCGCCATCTGTCTCTATGCGATCGGCTATCTTCCTGAATATCATCAGCATCACAAGGAAGTGAAAGACAGACGCAGGTATTTCGCTTTCCTGATCTACCTCTTCCTTGCGGCCATGTTCGGCATCGTTTTTTCCAATAATCTCATCTGGCTCTTCTTTTTCTGGGAGATAACCACAATCTGCTCGGCCTTGCTGATCGGTTATCGAAACGACAAGCCGTCTGTGGAAAGCATGTTCCGGGCCCTGAAAATGAATCTGCTGGGAGGTTTGGTTTTCGCCGTCGGTCTTGTCATCCTGTATGACACAGCGCAGACCATGGAACTTGATAAATTGATCCGTCTCGACCAAAGCTACGCTTTGCTTCCCGCAGCATGTATCGCCTTTGCCGGGCTTGTAAAATCGGCCCAACTGCCGTTTTCCTCCTGGCTTACCGGCGCCATGGTTGCTCCGACGCCCGTGTCGGCTCTGCTCCATTCGAGCACGATGGTCAAAGCGGGAGTTTAT
>MVQR01000492.1 GCA_002067815.1 Syntrophus sp. PtaB.Bin001
GATTTGGGATGGGCGATGACAACACCTTCCTTATTCAGTAGGTAAGCGTACCCAGTCTTACCGATTTTCACAGCGCCGATTTTCTCGCTGATAAAATCTACATTGATAATGCATCCCACCACTCCAAGGAACTCCCCGGAGTTTGAGAACATCGGAGCCCCAATGGGATTTATCGGCTTTCCTGTAGCTCTTGATTTTGAAACTTCGCCGATATTGGTTTTACCCGTACTCTTCGCCGCCTTGAAGTAATCTCTTTCTGCGAGATTCAAACCTTTAAGTTTTCCACCGCTGCTGTCCGCGATAACCTTGCCGGCCGCATCGGTAATAACGATAAATTCATAATCGCTCCCGGATTTTTTCAACAATGTTCCCAAAGTCGTACAAGCCCGGCTTGTTTCATCTACTGCACCATCCAAACCGTTTCTGGCAACGCTGCTTGCAGCCTCTATCAAGGTATGATTGGATGCCATATGAGAGGCAACTTTCATCTCCTCCTTAAGGACCATCTGCACCATATTGGAAAGACTTTCAGCAATCTGTTCCGATTGCCCCTTGGCAGTGCTTACCAATGCATTTGATGATTTAAAAGATGTAATGATACCTGTAACCAGAAGAGGTATCAGAACAATCAAGATTCCACCTACAACCAACTTAAACTCCAGCGTGCGTTTTTTCATACTCTCCCCCTCAATTTTCTCTCCGTCAAAAAAATCTCACCTATTAACATCGTTGTAACGTCCGCATTGACTCGACAATATGAACCTTTCGGATTGTTGACTTTGATGAAAGGCAATGCTCATGCCAGATATGTTAAACTTTCTTCATTTTCTATCATCCGTTGAAGTTTAATAAATGCTTTTGCGCCGGGATTATGGCTTGATTAATAAGAATATTTTTAGAAATTAACCTTGCACGCACAATATGTAAGGAGGAATTATTTTATATCTATTTGTTATTATTAGCGATTGCCATTTAAAACCTATTTATGACAATCCGTCATGGATTTGACAAAACAGGCTATTTCTAGTTGTAATTTAAAAGCATATATCTTATAAGCGTTGCATATTTTAATTATATTATTTGTTCATTCATTAAATAATAATCAGTTTTTCAGGTATTCGAATCTTTTTCTAAAGAAAGAGTAGCCGATATGAAAAGTCAGAAGATATTGATCGCAGAAGATGATGATCTCAACAGAAGTAATTTGACCGAAATGCTGAATGCAGAAGGTTATGAGACAAAAGCTGTAGAAAACGGCAGATATGCGATGGATGCTTTTGTAGAAGATAAATATGACCTTGTCATCACCGATCTTAAAATGCCTAACGGGGACGGATTGGAATTATTAAAGTTTGTCAAGGACATGAATCCCGACAATATTGTTATTATGATGACGGGTTACGGCACGGTCGATTCAGCGGTTGAAGCGATGAAACTTGGGGCTTTCGATTACATCTCAAAACCAATAAAAGACGATCTTGTCAAATTGAC
>MVQR01000493.1 GCA_002067815.1 Syntrophus sp. PtaB.Bin001
TCTTCCGAAAGAAGGGCATTGCTCAAAAGGGTTTGTCCCTTCGCCAGGGCGGCAACCGTCAAAGCCCGCTGGGTGAGACTCTTCGAACCGGGAACTTCAAGTGTCACTCTTCGAGTCGATCGGCCTTCATTCATGTCCGATTTCCTGCCCCTTTTCCCTGTTGTTCCAGTTGTTCCCGCACTACCTGCCACATCAAGGCAACAGGCGGTTCCATCCCGGTCCACAATCGGAACTGCGCCGCCCCCTGTTCCACAAACATCTCCATTCCGGACAGCACCGCACATCCGGCCTGTTCCGCTTCCCGAAGGAGCCGCGTCGTCAGGGGATTGTAAATCACGTCGGCAACGAGGCGGAATCGGTTGAGAACAAAGGCGGGAACGGGAGAAAAGCCCGTATTCGGAGTCATCCCGACAGGGGTGGTATTGATCAGCACGTCCCCTTCCAGATGCCCGATATCGGCCAGTGGGAAATAACCGCATCCGAATTCTTCGGCAAGTTTCCGGCCGTGTTCTACAGTCCGGTTGACGATCATGGGCAATCCTCCTTCCCGCAACAGACCGTACAATGCTGCGCGCGCAGTCCCGCCGGCGCCGACAACGATAAAATGCCCTCCCCTTATCTCCGTCAGCCTCTTGAGCGCCCGGATCAGTCCTTCCCAATCGGTGTTAGTCCCCACGAAGCTTTCGCCCTGCCGGATCAACGTATTCACCGCACCGATGGAACGGGCCTGCTCGTCCAGATCGTCAAGATAAGCCATGACCGCTCTTTTGTAAGGGATCGTCACACTTGCCCCCCGGAATCCCCTCCGGCGAAGCTCATCCATAGCCTCTCCCAGATTGGAAACATCCCACGCCTCATAGCTGCCTGCGATATTCAGATTCCTGAGGGCGGCCGAATGCATAAGCGGCGAAAGGCTGTGGCCCACCGGATGACCGATCAAGGCAAGAAGGAGCGGTTTGGCGGGGCTCATTGTTCTGAACCTTCTGTTTTATCAGGTTTGCCTTCCGCGAAATCGCTGGATTTGTTCCGGCTTTCCGATACGCTACCGCTGAGAATTTCAAGAATTCGAAAAAGTTCCGCCGCTGTCAATTGGCCAGGCGCCGTGGCGGCGTCCTGCCCCAGAGTGGCAAAGGTAAAGTGGGCACCTAGTAAAGGCGCCATGATCCTGCTTATTTTTCCCAAATCCCCCATGGAAAAGGCCACGATCTCCTGACCTTTTCCCAGAGACCACGGGATAAGCCGCAGCACCCGGAGATTATCCGCCATGGTGCGGGCAAAAGTCACGATTTTGATGATCCGGGCTCCGGCTTCCCGGCACGCCCGCCACAGATCCTCGAGGGCCGCATCGGAGGGGGTTGAAGAAAAATCATGGCAGGAAACAATAAGCTGCGTCCGCCCGAGACGTTCACCGATAAGAACCTTAAGCGACTCCCGCAGGTCAACCGGTGTACTAAGCTCCAGATCGACGTAGTCAACCCCCAGAA
>MVQR01000494.1 GCA_002067815.1 Syntrophus sp. PtaB.Bin001
TCAGCCCCCAGCACTATCAGGATTCCACCGATATAAGGCAGCAGGCAATATCCCGCATCTATCGTGAAAAGAGACATGTTGGTGTTAAGGCCGCGCAGTGAAGGAGCTGAAGCGGAAAAGATCAGGGCGTTGAGAAGCGGCATGACAATGCCTATGCACAGACCAAAAAAGGCGCCGGCCAGATAGAAAGCCGGTCGGGAACCTGCTGAAGGCAGCAAGGCGAAACAGATTGCGAGCGCCGCCAGTCCCAGTTGGAACAGGCGCAACTTATTGAAGCGATCCAACATCCGCCCGCCCGGAATGCGGACTACAATCATCACCGTCACAGAGATCATGAAAAAAAGACCGACATCGCCCACGCCCGTTTGCAGACAGAGATCCTTCATAAAGTAGAAAAACGTCGCATGGGCCAGATAGAGAAAGAAAGAGGCCGTAAGCAGGAGCGCCACGGAACGCTGCCGGAAATTCTCCCGGATCTCGGCAAGGGTCGGACGGCGCAGAACTTCCTCATCCAGATTCGGCAACACCCTGGCCAGCCGTTTACGGAGCAACATGCCGAAAACCAGGGCGACAAGAGTGAGAAGCGAAACACCGGCGTAGATATCCGCCTCGTTGCGCACCAGGGGAAGAAGGATTTCGCTCAGCGGAGGCAGCGTCGCCAGAGGGATCATCATAACGATGCTGGCGATACCGAAGCCCTGTGCGCTTTTCTCCTTGGGAATGAACTGCACCAGCAGGGCGATCACGGCCGTGGTCAGAAGTACGAAAACGATCCCATGGGCAATGCGCAAAATAAACAGCGATGCCACGTCGGCAGCCGGCAGGTAAGAGCAGGATGCCAGTATCATGAGGATCAGGGATAACACCATGACGGCAAAGGAATTGCGGGTAGAAATCAGGCATATCGCAAAAGGACGGAATAAAAACGCCGCCATGGGCTCCAAGCCAAGGAGGAAACCCCGCCAGATCGCGGGGATTTCTATTTTGCCTAGATAATGATAGAAATTGAAGAAAACGGCGACACTGCAGAAAGCAGACAAAAGGATCAGGCACAAGGAAATAAATTCAAAAGAGTACAGCTTTGGAGAAGATCTCATAGGACTCGATTTTCCAGGCAAAAAAATATCCCTCTGTCCGGCAAGATCAGAGGGACGAACGGTTTTTCTCTTTATCCAGGAATCAGACAATCGGACAGGTTGTGGAATTCCAGCCGATCAGACCGCCCAGGACAACAACCACATTCCGCCTTCCGGCCTGTTTCAGCAGACTGGCGGCGATCATGGAACGGACGCCGCTGGCGCAGAAGATATACACGGTCCGGTCCTTAGGCACTTCTTCCAGTCGTTCCGGTAGGAGGGTGACATGAATATTATGGGCGCCGGAAATGCTTCCATAACTCTCCAATTCATCCTCGCTGCGGACATCTAAGATCCATGCCTTTTCCCCCTCATCCATACGGGTGCAAAGGGACGAGACC
>MVQR01000495.1 GCA_002067815.1 Syntrophus sp. PtaB.Bin001
GTCTCATATATTTCCCTGATTTTTTCACTACATCCGACAATTCCATACTTTTCAATTTCGCTCTCTGCCAGAATAACTTCATCGTTGTTTTTTATTCTTGTTCGAATTGCCTTATCGATAATGTTGATTAATTCGTCCCGGTCGAAAGGTTTAGTTATGTAATCAAAGGCCCCTTTTTTTAAGGCATCTACCGCGGTTTCGATTGTTCCATGAGCTGTTATGATTATTACGGGGGTTTCGGGATATTTTTTCATTACCTCGTCGAGAAGCCCTAATCCGTTTAGTCTGGGCATTTTCATATCTGTTACAATGACATCGATCTTATCGTTTTCAAGTCGGTTCATTGCATCGAGACCATCGGCAGCTTCGACAACCTGAAATCCCCTTTTCTTCAGCATTGCCCTGAGCACAACGCGCATGTTTATTTCATCATCCACTATTAAGACTTTTTCCATTTTTTCCCTTTTATCTTTTTTTCTTCACAGCTTCGACTTTTTTACAAACACCTGTTTGCTGTTATAAGTCTTCTGAGAGGCTAATAAATTGCCATCGGCTAGTTTTCCAGCCTAATTTTAAAAGTACTCCCTCTTCCTAAATTGGATTTTACTGTAATCGTTCCTCCGTGATTTCTTACAATCCGGTTGCAGATCGCCAATCCCAATCCAACGCCCCTTTCTTTAGAAGTATAAAACGGCTTGAATATATTCTTGATATCTTCCTTTGCAATGCCCTTTCCCGTATCCCTGACGATTATTTCAATTCCCTCATTGTTTTCTTTTTCAACTTTTCTTGCCCCCAGAGTCAACTTTCCACCATCCGGCATCGCTTCAATTGCATTGAAAACGATATTCAGAATGACTTGCATAATTTTCTCCGAATCCATTTTAACGGTCGGAAGATTTTCTTGTATGTCTTTTTCGATTGTCACCTTGTCCATAATTTGCCTGGCTTTCACCAGGGAAAATACTTTATCCAATATCGGCTCAATTTTCTGAACTTTCTTTTCATATCTGAACGGCTTCGCATAATTTAAAAATTGAGACATTACTCCGTTCAACCTGTCGGTTTCCTCTATAATGACATTCAGTATTTGCCTGTTCTCTTCGTTCTCTATTTCCGTTGCAAGATACTGGGCCGCCCCCTTAATGGATCCCAGGGGATTCTTTATTTCATGAGCCAAAACCGGCGCCATTTCTTCCAGCATCATTGATTTTTCCCTCTCCAGCCGTTCATCAAAAGCGTAAAGCGATGTAAACACATCCTGGCTGCCCGGATAGAAATAGCTGAATATTTTTTTCATGATCACTTTCAAGGGGGTAACGGAAATAACAATTACAAATGCCGACACCAATATATGAGTAAAGGGTATGTCTGAATCTTTTGTGAACAGTTCAATAACCAGGTAAAAACATCCTGTGGCCAATATGGTCTGGATCGTTATTACCAGGGTCTTGGCCATTAGTTCATGAAGCTTTGT
>MVQR01000496.1 GCA_002067815.1 Syntrophus sp. PtaB.Bin001
CATGATGGCCCATGGCGGAAAAATGGAGATCGCCAGCAGCGTCGGCAAAGGAACCACGGTTTCCCTGTTCTTCCGCAAGGCATAATTTAGATTTCCTATCAAACGTCCTCTCCATTTGCTCTATTGTCGAATCCTCATACATTTATCAAGTTGTTTCAGCCTTTCCATCTTGTTATTATCTTTGATCTATGAGTGGAATAAAAATGGAAGGGGGATTGTATGACTCTTATCGAGGCCGTTAAGATTCGAAAATCCTGTAGGACCTACAGCGGGGAAACTGTCGAGCCTGAGAAGCTGGTTGAACTGAAGCGGTTTCTGGAATCGAACAACAAGACGGTTTTCGGAAGCAAGCTCCGTTTTCATCTCCTGGATTTCAGCGAACCGGAACTCGGCGATCTCAAGAAGCTGACCACCTATGGCGTCATTCAGGGAGCCCGGCATTTCATCGTCGGTGCCGTGAAAAGACAGCCGATGGCGATGGAAGACTACGGCTACTGTATGGAGAAAAATATTTTAAAGGCGACCTCGCTGGAGCTGGGGACCTGCATACTGGGAGGAACCTTTAAAAGAAGCGGTTTTGCGGAAAAGATAGGCATGGGCGAAGACGAAGTCCTGCCGGTCATCAGTCCAGTCGGTTACGCCAGGCGCAGAAAATCGATAGTGGACCGCATCTTTCACCTTGTCGCCGCATCGGGCACGAGAAAGCCCTGGAATGAACTCTTTTATCTCGATAACGGAACTCCTCTTTCCCCGGATGATCAAAATCTGGGCGGATATAAAACGCCACTGGAGTGTGTCCGGCTCGCTCCTTCCGCGATGAACAAGCAACCTTGGCGGGTTGTCAGAGGAAAAGGAGAGGGACATATATTTCATTTCTATCTCAAGAGGACACCCGGATATGAAAAGTCGATTCAAGATATCAAACTTCAGAATGTGGATATGGGGATCGCCCTGTGTCATTTTGAAGTTTCTGCAAAAGAACTCGGACTGGAAGGCTTCTGGGAAGTTCAAAATCCACAAACAAGACCAGACAACTTGGAATACATCGTAACCTGGGCGGGCCAAGGCCGACAGGTTCAGCGCTCCACTTGAGCCGGAATATAATGGTTATTGGTGCCACCTACAACTTGATCGCCGAGCCTCTTCTAAGTACTTGCTTATTTATATGATCTTTAATATTCTTATGGGCACATTTACTCGGGATTGTGAAACAGGATAACCATTCACACAATCACTCAAGCTGTCTCTTTCCCCTTATCTGCTTAACGTTTGATCGGATTGTAGCCAATAAATATGCCCTTTGAAGTCATGTGCTTTGTTTTTTTGATGACGCACATGTTTTTTTGGTTAATCCTACAGATCATTTTAAACCCTATTTATATAGAACTACCCACCTTATGCCATGCAGAAAAGTGCCGATTGCCATTTACAGCATATGGTCGAGAACACCCAGAAGATTCTTCTTCCAACCTTTTT
>MVQR01000497.1 GCA_002067815.1 Syntrophus sp. PtaB.Bin001
GGCGTGCGGGCCGAATGGATTCCCGGCGTGTCCACAAAGATGAACTGGGCGTTTTCCGTGTTGAGTATCCCCGTGATCCGGTTCCTGGTGGTCTGGGGTTTGTGGGTGATGATGGCCAGTTTCTCGCCCAGAATGCCGTTGAGCAGTGTCGATTTTCCCACATTGGGCCTGCCGATGATTCCGATAAAGCCGGATTTGAACATGACTGAATGTCCTCCTGGTATTTGTACGTCCATAACACGGAATCTGAGGGCGCTGCAACCGGAACAATAACGCCGTTATAGAATGCCTATCTGTAATTCGTACATTAAAAGTTGAAATTTTTTTTACAGTCTTGACGTATGACTCCGACGGATGTATGAGCCCCTTGGCTGTTCTTCTGCTTTTTTCTTCATAGCTTAAATTTGTCTTACTCGGAGGAATTTTAGATGTTTGGAAAGAAAAGGATTGTTGTGGGTTTTTTCCTGTTCGCCCTGGTGTTGATCGGGATGTACGCCTGCGAGCGGCCTGAAGCTGATCAATTGGTGGACAAGGCTGCGATCCGGGTTTTCTTCAGTCCCGGCGGCGGCTGTACCGAAGCGATTGTCAATGAGTTGGGCCAAGCCTCTTCGGAAATCAAGGTGCAGGCCTATTCCTTTACATCCAGACCGATTGCCAAAGCCCTGGTGGACGCTCACAAACGGGGTGTGAAGGTGAGCGTCATACTTGATAAGTCCAACGTTTCCACCAAATACAGCGCGGCTGATTTTACCGCCAATGCGGGTATTCCGACGTTCATTGACGATCAGCACGCCATTGCGCACAACAAGATCATAATTCTCGATCAGAAAACGGTGGTTACCGGAAGCTTCAACTTTACCCGGGCCGCCGAAGAAAGGAACGCAGAAAACCTTCTGATCATCAAGGACCGGGGAGTAGCCGGGCTTTATCTTGGAAACTGGGAAAACCACAAAGCCCATTCGCAGGCATACACGAAACGGGCCGACCGTTCATGAAAGAGAGGGGCAAAGGCCGGTGCGATGCATGGATAAGGTTTGGTCTTGGACCTGTAGCGTCAGCCAACCCCGCGGTGACTCCGGATCGTTTGTGACCTGAATCTCCTTCGGTTGAAATTTTTCGGTGAGGAAGCGGAGATTTTCGTTTTTGTGTCCCCGGAAGTCGGAGACATCCTGCTCTGACATTGTGAAAGCGACGGTCCGTCCTTCCGGAGCAGTTCCGGAGAGCAGGCTGGAGGCCATGTCTCTGAAGATCGAGGCGTCGACGAGAGAGCGAAAGGCCGGATGGAAGGGACCGGCAACGATATTACCCGGAATTTCCATCTCCGGCGTGGCCTGTACGCCGAGGCGGATAACGGGAATCCCCGCCTTTTCCAGCTTCAGCAGGGCGTACTTGGACAGCCTGACGGCTTCGGCAAGCGACAGAGGCCTGTAGTTTCCCTCGATGTAAAGCTGTGCAAGGACGGTATCCCGGAAGAC
>MVQR01000498.1 GCA_002067815.1 Syntrophus sp. PtaB.Bin001
CTTCGGGGTCGATATTCGGGAAAATTCATATGTTTGTCACCTCGTTTTAAAGTTTTTCCTGCGATAAAGCTATGCCCGATGTCTCCCGCGGTGCAATCTCTTGGTCCGTCAGATAGCAGGCCGGATCGGGAGCCCAAAAATCGCCTGTCACCGCCTCGGCCCTCGCCCGGAAATTACCGCCGCAGACATCCAACCAGCGGCAGGTCGCACAGCGGCCCCGAAGATGGGGTTTCTTGTCTTTGAGTTTGGTCAACAATTCATGATGCGGATCGGTCCAGATCTCACTGAATGGCTTATGGCGAACATTGCCCAGGGAGATTCCCCGCCAGAACTGGTCGGGATGCACCTCGCCATCCCAGCTTATGCAGCCGATGCCGTTTCCGGAGCTGTTTCCTTCGTTCATCTTCAGCAGTTCCAGGACTTCCTCCGCCCGCCGGGGATCTTCCTTCAGCAACCGCAAGTAGAGGTAGGGTCCGTCGGCATGATTATCGACGGTAAGCACCTCTTTGGGCAGCCCCCGGTCAAACAGGTCGCGGGTCCGGTCCAGAATGAGATCGACGGTACGCCGTGTTTCCTCGGCGGAAAGGTCCTCGTCGATCAGGGCGGAACCACGGCCGGAATAGACCAGGTGGTAGAAGCAGACCCTCGGTATATCTTCCTTCTCCAGCAGGTCGAAAATGGCGGGGATATCGGCAGCGTTTTTCCGGTTGATGGTAAAGCGCACCCCTACTTTGATTCCTTCTTCCCGGCAGATGCGAATGCCTTTCAGGGCAGCATCGAAAGCGCCAGTCTTCCCCCGGAAGCGGTCATGGGTGGCCTGCAGGCCGTCCAGACTGACGCCGATGTAGGACAAGCCGATCTTCTTCAGCACGGCCACTTTTTCCCTGGTCAAAAGGGTTCCGTTGGTGGAAAGTACCGCCCGCATGCCCCGGGATACGGCGTATTGGGCAAGTTCCGGAAGATCCTCTCTCATGAGGGGTTCTCCCCCGGAAAAGAGAAGAACGGGACAGCCGAAGGCCGCCAGATCTTCGATCATCAGTTTAGCCTCGGCGTTAGTCAGCTCATCGCTATACTGGATGTTCTGAGAGCTTGAATAGCAATGGATACACCGGAGATTGCAGCGCCGGGTCATATTCCAGACTACAACCGGCCGCTTGTCCTTGGAAAACTGGAGAAGGTGGGAAGGCAGACGGCCCGACTCCCGGTTGTACCGCAGCACATCCGCGGGCTCTACCGCCCCGCAGTAAAGTTTGGAAATACCGATCATATCAAAACCTTTATGAGGTCATGCCCTTCCCGGCGGGTGAAAACCATCGACAGGATATTGGTCCTTCATGACCTTCCTTGCCACTTTCTAATGGCTCTAAAAAAGCGGGATAATCTTCGGCTCTGCCGAAAAAGAGAATAATTTGGCTTCTGCTTCAGTAAAGTAAAAGGTCACAAACTGTTCATCGTCCGCCCCTTTGGGGTAAATC
>MVQR01000499.1 GCA_002067815.1 Syntrophus sp. PtaB.Bin001
GCATATGCTCTCCGATGCATTGACCTCCCTGGCCGTAGTCGTATTGGGAATAATCTGGCTTTACAAACCGTGGTATTGGCTCGACCCCCTTGCTTCCTGGGCTATCGTCGCCCTGATTTTTTACAGCGGCTGGGGGATCTTGAAGGAAACTTACCAGATTCTCATGAACGCGACTCCCGCCGGCATCGAGGTGACGGAAATCAAAAGGGCCGTAGAATCGATCAAGGGAATCAACGAAATTCATCATGTCCACGTTTGGGAGCTCTATCCCAGCATGGCTGCCCTGGCCGCCCAGGTAATTGTCGATGATCAGATGCTGAGCCAGGCTAACTGCCTGGCCGATCAGGTTCGTGAACTCCTGTCGCAGAGATTCGGGATTGATCACTCTACCTTGCAGTTTGAAACAAGGACTTGTGAAACTTCGCTTTTGTGCTGTCTGCCGGAACATAAAGATTAAAGACGCGATTGACTTGGTCGAGGATTATGGACCTCAAAGAAGTACTTAACAAACACTATAAATCAGTGGCTTTGGAGTGGGCGGAGCGCCTTCATACCGAGGTCAGCGACCGTTACGCCAGTCGCCCTCTTGAAGAGCTTATAGCCACGACATCGGAGGCCAGTGAAGCGAACTTCGCCGCGATGATTTACCAGGATTTTTCCAAAGTGGACGCCTTTATCGCCCGAGTCAGCAAATTGAGGCTGGAGGGCGGTTTCCCTCTTTCGGAAGTTCAAAAGGCTTTTGAAATCTATCGAACCATTCTGCTCCCGATTCTTGTAAAGGAACTGGAAGGCGATTCCCTGCTCAGCGCTCTTGAGAACCTCAATGCCTGCCTGAGCCGCACCATCTACAAATTCAGCGACTATTTCCATGTCCAGGCTGAAGAGGAACTCTTCAAGGCCAAGGAAGAAGCTGAAGCGGCAAACCTGGCAAAGAGCGATTTTCTCGCCAGCATGAGTCATGAAATCAGAACGCCGATGCATGCCATTATCGGCATGTCCGAGCTTCTTCTGGAAACGCCTCTTTCTCCCGAACAGCATCGATATGTGGAAGTCTTCAGAGCCGCTGGAGAAAATCTCCTCCATATTATCAACGACATTCTTGACCTTTCCAAGGTGGAGGCGGGGCATCTCGAACTGGAATGCATCGGGTTCGATCTCGGGGAGGTGATCGAGAGAACGGTGGAAGAGTTAGCCCTTCGGGCTCACAGCAAGGGGTTGGAGCTGGCCTGCCACATCTTCCCCGATGTCCCTGTCAACCTGATCGGCGATCCCGTTCGGTTGCAACAGATTCTCCTTAATCTGGTCGGAAATGCCATCAAGTTTACGGAAAAAGGCGAGGTTGTCGTCCATGTCGGAACAGAGAAGACTTGCGGTGCCGGGATGTCGGAAACCGGTGCGGTTGGAGACGGAAAGGTGGAAATCCTCTTTTCCGTCACGGATACGGGCATCGGAATTC
>MVQR01000500.1 GCA_002067815.1 Syntrophus sp. PtaB.Bin001
TAGGGCGAACAGCGGCCGAATATCCCCTCGTGATTCTCGATTGCGCCGGTAAAGGCGCCTTTCTTGTGTCCAAACAGCTCGGACTCCAGAAGCGATTCCGGGTATTGCGACAGGTTTATCGGAATAAAGGATCTGGTAAAACTTTCGGCAAAGCACCCTTTGCGTTCATCGAAGGGGATAAACCCGGAGCGCCCGATGGCGGCGGCCGCAGCGCCCTTGCCGGTACCGGTTTCTCCCAGCAGCAGCGTCGAAAAATCCTCCATCCGGTCCCAGAGATGCTTTTCGTACCAGGTGATGTTGCAGGTGAAGATGTTGTCCCACAAGCGGGAGCGCAGTGTCTGCATGGAAGGGGAAAGGCCGGTCAGGCCGTTTTCGATGAAATAGAAGGCGCGCCGCATCTGAAAGAAGATTTCCAGATAACGCTTGCTTTCCTCCGCCGTAAAGCCGAGCTTTGATATCCGGGAAATCAGTTCGTGGGCGAATCTCGCCGGTATCGGGGTATCGCCGCTTTTGATCTGTTTTAGGATGAAGTCGTCGAAGGAAGCCCGGTAATCGTGGAAAATCTCGAAAAGAAAGGCTGTTCTTAACAGATTGCGGTCATCCTGTTCGTAGCGGCCGGGATCGGCCCTGCCTGAGTCTTTCAATTCCTGAAGACGGCTGCGGATCGATGCGATTTCCTGTGCCACCAGTTCATCCCATGAAGAGGATGCCCCTGTCCCGGCAATTTCGCTGTCGAGTTCCAGCCGTTCCGGGCTAAAGGGATTGATAAAAGCCGCCTGGGCAACTCTCTCGAAAAAATCCCGCTGTGCCGCTGTCAGAGATAGTTTTTTTGTCATACATAAAATGTATATGGCCTATGCATTATTTGTCAATAGATAATTTCAGCAGTTTCTCCGCGTCCCCGTAACAGGTAGATATAGTAAGTAATATCAATATGTTATTTAGTATCAAATCTTTGGCATAATCGATGATTAACAAAGGGAATAATGTGCAAAAAAATACAGGTGAGGACATTCATGATAAATTTTCTGTTGCTGCTGATTGCATTGATTTTGTTTTGCCCGACATTTTCAGGTGAAGCATCCCCTAAAGGGCCGTCGGGAATAGTCGATCTGCACTGCCATGTCGCCGGCATCGGCGCAGGGGGGAGCGGCTGCTTCGTTTCACCTTCGATGCGTAACAACTGGCGTTACCGCATCTATCTCAAGGCCTTCGGAATTACGGAAAAAGACCTGGAACGGGAAGGCGATGCCGTTGTCATAAAGCGCATATCCGAAACGGTGGCGGCATCCCGTCATGTGGAAAAAGCGGTGATTCTTGCGATGGACGGGGTTGTTGATGAAAACGGCGAGCTGGATGAGGCGAGAACGGAGTTCTATATCCCCAACGCCTATGTGGCGAAAGAGGTGCGGCGGTATCCGAATCTGCTTTTCGGGGCAAGCATCAATCCCTACCG
>MVQR01000501.1 GCA_002067815.1 Syntrophus sp. PtaB.Bin001
GGGACGTATTGATGTTTCCATTAAAATGGACCAGGACAACGGAACGGAAGGGGCCGACCGGTATAAATTAAATCTCCCGCTATTAAGAAATTATCATTTTCTTCTTGAAGAAATGAAAAAGGAACTTAATCTCGCCGACGAAATTACCCTGGGGCTTCTGTCAAGATTTAAAGATGTTTTCATACCTGTGGAAATAGTGCCGGATGTAGAGGCATACTGGGCAAAGGTAGAGCCGGTTTTCAACGAAGCCTTGGTCAACCTGCAGGCCATGCGAAAAATGGAAGGAGACATTCTTTATCGCGACCTTGTGGATCGGATGACTTTGATTAGGAAATCGCTTGATGAGATCATCGGCAGAACGCCCGTGCTTCTTGAGGAGTATCACCGGCGTCTGGCTGCCCGCGTTCAGGAGTTGACCACCGGTCTGGTTGTCGACGAGGCGCGGCTCGCTCAGGAAGTGGCGGTTATGGCGGAAAGGAGCGACATCACTGAAGAAACTGTCCGCTTTCGCAGTCATTTGGAACAATTTGAATCAATGATAAATAGTGCTGAAGCTGTAGGGAGGAAGATTGATTTTTTAATCCAGGAAATGGGAAGGGAGATCAATACGATCGGATCAAAGAGCAGCGATGCCCTTATTTCACGGCAGGTCATCGAGATCAAGAGCGAACTGGCGAAGCTTAGAGAGCAGGTGCAGAATATTGAGTAAGTCGGACCGGGGAAACCGAGGATTTTTTATTGTACTATCAGCTCCGTCGGGGACGGGGAAGACGTCAATACGGAGGGTTTTTCTTGAACGGTGCCCTGACGTTCAATTTTCCATCTCCTACACCACAAGAAGGCCCAGAGTAGGTGAAGTGGACGGGCGGGATTACTTCTTTATTTCGGAGACTGAGTTTCAGGAGCGGATTAATCAAGGCGAATTTGCCGAGTGGGAAGAGAATTATGGTAATTATTACGGAACATCCGGAAAAATGATGGATGGATTCTTAGAACAAGGCCGGGATATGATCCTTGATATTGAACCGAGAGGGGCAAAGACATTGAAAAAGAATTACCAGGGTGGTATCTATGTCTTTGTTCTGCCTCCTTCTTTGGCTGCTCTGAAAGAGCGTCTGCAAAAAAGGGGAGAATCGGATGCTGAAATAAAAAAACGCCTTGACAAGGTGCGTGAGGAAATTGACGAAGCTGTCGGCTACGATTATATCATCATAAATGATGTGTTGGAAAAGGCGGTTGAACATCTCCAGGCTATTTATCGTGTAGAGAAAAGCCGGGCGGCAAGGATGAAAAGGCAGATTCAGTATGTCTTGAATCATTAATAAGTCATAACCGAGAAGGAAATACATTTCAGGGAGGCCTGTCAAATATGGCAAGAATTACTGTAGAAGATGCTTTACAGGTTGCTGGAAATCGTTTTGCACTGGTTTTGTTGGCTGT
>MVQR01000502.1 GCA_002067815.1 Syntrophus sp. PtaB.Bin001
ATTGACTGGTTGAGTGTCGGTCTTGATCCCCAAAAAAGCACCCTGTTCGTTCAGTCAAAGATAAAGGAACATGCCGAGCTTTTCTTGATTTTATCGATGATTACGCCCCTTTCATGGCTTGAAAGAAACCCCACTTACAAAGAGATGAAGGAGGAACTTACCAACAGAGATATCTCTACCTTCGGATTCTTAGGATATCCGGTACTTCAGGCTGCGGACATTATCATGTACAAGGCCCATGGAGTGCCTGTTGGAGTCGATCAATTGCCGCACGTGGAACTAACGCGGGAAATTGCCCGAAGGTTCAATTTTCTCTACCGGGAAATATTCCCCGTTCCCGAGCCGCTTTTAACGGATGTTCCCAAGCTGTTAGGCATTGATGGCCGTAAGATGAGCAAATCATACGACAACTCCATTTTTATATGCGATCGCGGAGACGACTTGAATAAAAAAATAATGTCAATGTTTACCGATCCGCAGCGCATGAGAAAGACTGATCCCGGACGGCCGGAACTCTGTAATGTATACAGCTTCCATCAGCTTTATTCCGAAGAGGGAAAAATAAGAGAAATCGATCTGGAATGCCGCAGGGCGGGCATCGGATGTATCGAATGCAAGAAGCGTCTTTCAATCCGTATAGCCGAAGAACTTGGATCCGTTCATGAAAGGCAGGACTACTATCGAAGTCACATGGATGAAGTTCGGGACATCATTGACGACGGCAATAAGCGGGCGCTGAAGATCGCCGGTGCGACCATGGATGAAGTCAGATCAGCCGTAAAAATTTAATAAATAGGTATGCGCCGCCATGGAAGAAAGGCTGCAGAAAATCTTAGCCCGCTCTGGAATCGCGTCACGCCGTAAGGCGGAGGAGATGATAAGCGAAGGACGGGTTAGCGTCAACTCGGAAATTGTCCGTGAGATGGGTTTCAAGGCCGATATCGAGCGGGATGAAATCCGCGTGGACGGGAAATTGATCTGCGCGGAGGAGACAAAGATCTATCTGATGCTGAACAAGCCTCGCGGATACGTTACTTCACTCAGTGATCCTCAACAGCGTCCACTGGTAGGTCATCTGCTGCCGGAACTGGGCGCCAGACTTTTTCCCGTTGGAAGGCTTGATTATGATTCAGAAGGTTTGCTACTGATGACCAACGATGGATCGTTCGCTCAACACATACAACACCCGCGTTACCGGATTTCCAAGACATACCGGGTCAAGATTTCCGGCAGGATCAAGGCTGAAGAATTAAATCAATTGCTGAGGGGCCTGGAGCTGGAAGACGGAAGATTTATACCTGATGAGGTGTCGATGGGAGAGATCAACCCGAAAAGCACGTGGATTACGCTGAAGATCAGCGAAGGGCGCAACCGGGTGATTCGCCGGGCTTTTGACAAACTCGGCCATTCGGTTCTTCGTTTGATCAG
>MVQR01000503.1 GCA_002067815.1 Syntrophus sp. PtaB.Bin001
TTGGAAACAGGCATCGGCGGTTATGACGGCATGACCTCCCGAACGGGAGAGAACGGCGATGCGTCTGCCTTGCATCAGCGGCTGCTGGAGTATTTTTATGGCGGAGATTGCCTCCTGCTCGTCTTCTACACGGATGACGGCAGCCTGGCGGCAGAAGCCGTCAACCACATCATCGCTGGCGGAGAGTGCAGCTGTGTGGGAACGGGCGATGTTGGCGCTCAGGGGGTTGCGATTGGCTTTCTGAAGGATAACGGGTTTGGATGCGGAAAGGGCTGTCCGGAAGAAATCCCGACCCCGCTTGAAGCCTTCCAGATAAACGACCACCATATCCGTCGTTTCGTCTTCCAGAAAAAATTGCAGAAAATCAGTTTCGTCGATCTGGAGCTTGTTGCCGATGCTTACCATTTTCCCCGGCCGAACGGCATTTTCTGGCAGAGATTCCAGATAGATATGACCGAGGCCGCCGCTCTGGGCGATTATGCCTACGCGGCCTCCGGGCAGGGTGTTGCGGTAAAGCAAAAAGGGCATGGCCAGATTGAGATCGTAATTGACGATTCCGATACAGTTGGGACCGATGAAACGGATGTCGTAGCGTTCGGCGATTTTAAGGATTTTTTCTTCCAGTGTGTCATTTTCATCTCGGGAAAATTCGCTGAAACCGCTGGATTCTATTACTGCACGGCGGATTCCCCGTTTGCCGCATTCCTCGAGCAGATCGGGAATGGCGGCTGCTGGAGTGATGAAGAGGGCCACGTCGGGAGTCTCCGGGAGGCTCGCAAAATTCTTGTAGATGCGTACGCCGGCGATCTCGCCTTCTTCGGAGCTCACGCCGTATAGCCGGACCTTGCAGTTCAGCCGGACATTGTTCACGATAATCAGATGTCCCAGATTCTTTTTTCTTGGAGAAGCTCCCACCACCACCATGCTCTGCGGATAAAAAAAAGTTTTCACGACTTACCCCTTTTCCTGAAAGTGTCGAAGTCCATTTTGTAAATACCGTTTTCAGAAATGAATCAGTATCGAATCGCTTGGTTCCTAATCCTGCTGAATTGAAGAGTGACACGGTCGAAGTGAGAGAAAGTATTGGAAGAAGTCGTTACAATGTCAAGTAAAAAACCTGAGGGTGCGGAATTTTAAGTCTTGCAAACTCGAAATATTTATGGCTGAAAACAGCATAGTATTGTTTGCTGCCGTGGAGTTAGGTTTGCAGCTCCATTTGAGAAAGAAAGGGGTGAATCTGTGGAGAGAGACAAAACTCTTATTTATGCCCCCGGGGATCCCCTGATTTTTCGGGAAATTGTCGAAACTCTTTTAAGCGGTCAGGTAAAAACCCTCCCCCCCGGAAAGGGCATTGTGGCTGCCGGGCTTGCCTTTTTGGACCGGCCTTATGCAGCGTACACCCTGGAACAGGGAGGACCGG
>MVQR01000504.1 GCA_002067815.1 Syntrophus sp. PtaB.Bin001
GAGATATTGTCAAATGTTGTGGATAGCATCTTTTTCCAGCGCATCCTTCCCGGCCAAAATTAAGCCGCTTCTTGCATAATGAGGCCGTCAACAAATCGGATTCCTTCAATGACCTTCCCGATAAGTTGATGTCCCTTGATTCTCTGCCAATTTTTTTCAGCTTCCATTGCCAGCTTGAAAACCATGGTCAGTGTTGCCAATCGTGAACCACAGCCTTTTGTCCGATGTGTGCGGAGTCTGACCGTGGCAAAGGTCGACTCAATAGGATTGGTCGATCGGATATGACGCCAGTGTTCCGCGGGAAAATCGTAAAACGCGAAGAGATTTTCCTTATCCTTCTCTAAACACGTGCAAGCATTTTCATATCTTGCCTGGTATTGAGACAGGAAGTGGTTGTAGGCCTTGAAGGCTTCCTTCTTGGTCGGCGCCATGTACATCTCCCGGATATGCGCCTTGGCTCTCGGCTGAACACTCTTCGGCATCTTATCCAGGATATTGGCCGTCTTATGAACCCAACAACGCTGCTCAACCGTTTCCGGAAATTCTTCCCGCAGAGCCGCCCAGAATCCCAAGCCACCGTCACCAACTACTAATTTAGGGCCTGCTTTGAGCCCCCTGTGCTTGAGATCGCCAAGCATCTCCCGCCAGGCTTGTTTGCTTTCCCTATAGCCATCGAGAATGGAGACGAGTTCTTTCTTCCCGTTTTCCAATGTCCCTATAATGATCAGGATGCATTGCCGCTTATTCTCGGCATCTTCCAAACGAACGTTGAAGTAAATGCCGTCTGCCCAGAAATACACATACCTCCTGCCGGAAAGATCACGGCCGGCCCACCCCTTATAATCCCGCTCCCAGAGCCTCTTCAGCCGGACGATATTGGTGGCGGAAAGTCCCGATGCATTCTTCCCCAGTATGGATTCCAGCACCTTGCTGAAATCGCCGGTGGAGATCCCCTTAAGATATAGGGCCGGAATTAAGGCATCAACCGAAGGAATCCGACGCATATATCTTGGCAGAATATTGCTGGTAAAATGCAGGCCGTCTCTTTTGTCATGAATCCGGGGCTGTTTTAACCTCAAGGGGCCAATACCCGTTACGATCTCTCTTGCCGGCAAGGAACCGTTTCTCACAACCAACCTTCTATTTCGGGAGTCTTTTTCATGCTTGAAGCGTTCAATATACTCGGTGACTTCGTTTTCGATCGCCGCCTGCAACATTCGGCAGGCTCCTTCTCGGATAATCAGCTCCAAGGCACTCTTTGCTTCTTCTTTAACTTGCTTTTCCCAATAATCGCGGTCATTATTCTCCATGGGCGTATCCTTTCCTCCCCTTCTCCTAAAGGGGCTCGTTTTTGGATTAAACGTTTGGAGGATACGCCTTCTTTCTATCCTGTCCACAACTTTGGGTTATATCTC
>MVQR01000505.1 GCA_002067815.1 Syntrophus sp. PtaB.Bin001
GCATAGCTTTATCGCAGGAAAAACTTTAAAACGAGGTGACAAACATATGAATTTTCCCGAATATCGACCCCGAAGGCTGCGGAAGAATGACCTTTTCCGGCGGCTCATCCGGGAGACCAGTCTGTCTGTGGATTCTTTTATATTTCCTTTGTTTGCCACTGTGGGCAAAGGGGTTAACAAGCCCATCGCTTCCATGCCCGGACATGCCCAGCTTTCCGTTGATCTGATCGTCAAGGAAGTCCAGGAATGCCGCGACTTGGGCATCCCTGCGGTCCTGCTTTTCGGAATTCCTGACAAGAAGGATGGAACCGCATCTGGCGCCTTTGCCAGGGACGGGATCGTGCAGCAGACCATCAAGCGGATCAAGGACAAGGTCCCGGATATTCTTGTGGTGACGGATGTCTGTCTCTGTGAATATACAGACCACGGGCACTGCGGGATTCTCGAACGCAATGAAGTCGACAATGACCTGACCCTGGAAGTGCTTGCGGAAACGGCAGTCTCCCATGCGAAAGCCGGGGCTGATATGGTCGCCCCGTCGGCCATGATGGACGGCCAGGTCGGGGTGATCCGCGAAGGACTTGACGAGGCGGGATATGAAAATGTTCCAATCATGGCCTATTCGGCTAAATATGCCTCCTGTTTCTACGGTCCTTTCCGGGAAGCAGCGGAAAGCGCCCCGCAATTCGGCGACCGAAAGGCCTATCAGATGGACCCGGCCAACGGGGACGAGGCCATCCGGGAGATGAACTTGGATGTGCAGGAAGGGGCCGACATTCTAATGGTCAAACCGGCACTGCCTTATCTCGATGTCATCCGCCGAGCGAAAGAAGAATTCGATCTGCCCGTGGCGGCCTATAACGTCAGCGGCGAATTTGCCATGATCAAAGCGGCGGCGCAACTGGGCTGGCTTGACGGGGAAAGGGCCATGATGGAGTCCCTGACGGCCATCAGCCGGGCCGGGGCGGACATCATTCTCACCTATTTTGCCAAGGAAGCGGCCAAACTTCTCCGTAAATGAATACCTCTCTACTTCCCTCAACCTTGCGGATGGTGGCCTGGGAAATCACCCGGCGCTGCAATCTCTCCTGTATCCACTGCCGGGCCTCGTCCGAAAAGGAACCCTATGAAGGGGAGTTGTCCACGGCGGAGGGGAAAAAACTTCTGGAAGAGATCGCCGCTTTCAGCAAACCGGTGATCATCCTGACGGGCGGCGAACCTCTGCTGCGGGAAGACCTCTACAAGCTGGCAGCTTATGGCGACCGGTTGGGATTGCGGATGGTGCTGGCCACCAACGGCACCCTGGTTACGGAAGAGTCTGCGAAGCAGATGCTGGAGGCGGGGATTCAGCGGGTAAGTATCAGCCTGGACGGGCCGGATGCCGAAAGTCACGATGCCTTTCGGCAGGTGTC
>MVQR01000506.1 GCA_002067815.1 Syntrophus sp. PtaB.Bin001
GAGGCCGGACTTTCCAGGGTTCTCGTCGGTATAGAATCCGGATATGATCCGGTCCTGGAGTTCATGCACAAAGGGGTGAACGCACGGGAGCACATCGAGGCGGGCAGGAAGATAAGCGAATCCGGCCTGGGCTTCATCGCCTTCGTTATGCCCGGACTGGGCGGCAAACGCTGGACGGAAGGACATACCCGGGAAACGACCCGCGTCCTGAACGAAATTCGACCACAGCTTGTGAGGCTGAGGAGTCTGGCGATTCAGGAGACTTCTCCTCTCTATGAGTTATGGAAGTCCGGCGATTTTGAACCTTTAACGGACGACGGCATGGTGGAAGAGATTCGACGGCTTATCGAGGGTCTGGATTTCAGCTGCGACATTGAAACGGGACAACTGACCAACATCCTTTTTGAACTCAGAGGACGACTGCCGGAACACAAGGCTCATCTTCTCCATCTAATCCAACGCTACCAGACGATGCCCCCGGAACAGCGGCTGAAATTTCGTTTCGAAAGATACCTGAAGAATTATCTTCCCTATCTCGAACAAGTCGGGAAACTCGATGCGTCCCTTATCAGCCTCGTAGAAGAAGCGGCTCGCTGCGCGGCAAAAAGCCCCGACGAGGCTGAGCCGGTTGTTGAGCAAGCTATCATGGCCATCAAACAAAGAGGCATCCCTTAAATTCTCTCCCGCCTTACCAGGACGGCTGAGACAGGTCAACCTGACCGAGCAATATTTTCGAGCATAAAAAAACACGGATCGGACAGACCGTCTCAACCCGTGCTTTTTTCAATCCCTGATTTCCCGCAAGCCGGAGAACCTTGAATTATTAATTAATAGTTCTCGGCCAACAGTTCGTAATACGCCTGTTCATGGTCGCAGGCGGGACATTTTTCGGGCGGTTCCACGCCTTCGCTGATATAGCCGCAATTCCTGCATCGCCACTTCACGGACGCATCCTTCTTGAAAACCTTTCCTTCCTTCACGTTGGCCAGCAGTTTCCGGTAACGGGTTTCGTGGCCCGTTTCTGCCTTGGCGATCTCCCTCCATACCTTGGCGATCTCCGGGAATCCTTCTTCATCGGCAATTTTCGCGAACGCCGGGTAAAGTTCCGCCCATTCCTCGTATTCCCCGTCCGCAGCGGCGGCAAGGTTTTCTGCGGTGTTTCCGATCACCCCGGCGGGAAAGGACGCCGTGATTTCCACCATTCCACCTTCCAGGAATTTGAAGAACCGCTTTGCATGCTCCTTTTCGTTATCGGCCGTATCGGCGAATATGAAGGAGATCTGTTCGAAGCCCTCCTTCTTGGCCTGAGATGCAAAATAGGTGTAGCGATTTCTCGCCTGCGATTCACCGGCGAATGATTTGAGCAGATTCTGTTCCGTCTTCGTTCCTTTCAGCGATGCCATAGAT
>MVQR01000507.1 GCA_002067815.1 Syntrophus sp. PtaB.Bin001
CGCGAAAGAATCCCGAACGGTCGGGACGACTCGCAGTGTCGTTACTTCTTTCAGATTCCGGGGATTGTTCCCCAACATGAAATCCGGTCTGGATTCGGCGCCGGTTCCTTCGTGACAGTTGTAACAATTACGGTACTGACCGCCCGAGTGGCAGCCGTAACAACTTACCTTTCCCTTGTGGACAGAGTGAGCGGTCTTCGTCAGGGGATTCTCCGATTTTATGGTCGAGTGACAATTCGTACAGGCAGGTCGGTCCTTCACATCCTGCTTCGTGAGATACTTGTGGCCGTCGCCATGCAATTCCTTTTTCTTGTGGCAGTCGAGGCAGATCATCCCCTTCTGATAATGAACATCTGTCGTGCCGCCGTATTCCCCAGTAAATTCCGGATAGACGCGCCCGCCGTGACAAAAAGCGCAGGTCTTTCCTTCGTCCTTCTTGATGAATTTATGGCCCTGGATGAGCCCGGAACTGATCCCGGAAATCGCCGGCGATTTCACATGGCACCCGCCGCAGGAGGCGTGGCAGCTGCGGCAGGACTTCTCGAATACCTGATTATCGAAGACCTTGAGTTCCGCCTTGGAAAATCTCGGCATTACCCCCTGCCGCTGGCCGATCGTCGTGTAGTGTAAGGATTTGCCGTAGGTGTCCGTGATCTTTCCATGACACTTACTGCAGGTTTTCAGATTGTCCGAAGGACGGCTCACCATGGTCTTATGGGCAAGTTCTTTAGTTCCAGCCTTGTCGTTGCCTTTATGGCAGGAGACGCAGCCCTGGGTTAAATGGGAATCTTTTGTTAAAAGTGCGGGGTCGACCAGATATCCCTTGTAATACTCTTCCGCCTTCACGGGCGGCGGAGCACCCGCTCACCCTTCGCCTTCACCGCTGATAACCGGCGGTTTGACGAGGGTTTTCATCAACTTATCGTTGGTATGGCAGGAAACGCACGAGTTTGCCTGGTTTGCCGGAGACGCCCAAGCCCATGACGTCAAGAGAAAAAGGACGAGGGATAATATCAACAGATGGTCCGTCTTCATGGTTTGAAAAATCCTTTCTTTTGACAAAAAAGCATTAACAATGAAAACGTTTCAGGCCGGTGAGAATGATCATTAATTTACGACAGTTTTTTTTTGAAATCAACAAATTATCAAACGCATACCGATATAATGGGAATGAGGGATTTCATCCCTCACCCATTCATACAACCGGCGCGCCCTTGCCCATCTCATCCGCCGCCAGGTAGGCTTCGATATTTTCCGACTCCGGAACCATGAATTTCCTTGAAAACGGCTTAGCGCCAGGTAATTGAAGCCGGCTTTCTCTGGGGAATCCGGTAATACCGATACTGCGGATAACCGATCAGCATGGCCCCGAACACCTGATGGCCTTCCGGAAGGTTAAGAATCTG
>MVQR01000508.1 GCA_002067815.1 Syntrophus sp. PtaB.Bin001
CAAAAGATCACCAATATAGGCCTTGATTTTTCCAGCCTGACTGCTGAGCGCTTTTGAAGCACTGGCTGATTCTTCTGCATGGGCTGCTGATTGTTGCGTTGCCTTATCCATTTCAGAAACCGCGTGGTTTATTTGGGCGATTCCCTGAGCCTGTTCTTCTGACGCTGTTGTTATTTCATCCACGATTTGTGCAATTTGAGCGGAAATTTCAACGTTGTCCTGAAAGGCTTACTGGGTTGCTTTTGTCAGCTCATTGCCGTTTCTGACGGCATTTATGGTGTTGTCAATAAGTATACTGGTGTTTTTAGCGGCATCAGCGTAGTAACGTGAGATGAGGATGAGATATTTCCAATATCATCAAAAGATGTTGATTGTATTGACCGGTAGCGGTTCTGCAAATTAATAAATCGGTAGTCCATAAGCTTGACGGCTACACAATAAGGTGGATGTTTCGGATATTAAACACCTGCAGATACCGAAATCACCGAATTGTTAAAGAGCGGAAATACCCATGATGCCCATTCCCCATGTGTTTGGGCATAAAGGTCTGTTATTATATTGTCAATGTGTTGACTTGAGGACAGCAGATATAAAGTCAAATTTTGAAGAATTGACATTATTACAGAATTCAGGCGTAACACATCGTTAATCGTCAAAAACAGTTGCAATCAGAAAGCAGATTGGACTTGCACCGCTTCCGATAGATGATGCAACGACAGTTATTTGCCGACAACAAAGTAAATATATACGTCTGACAATTTTTGGTTATTGTCTGCCGAAAGAAAAACTATTGCTGTACCAGTGAAGCCATCTCGTCGGCATTCATCACACGATCAATATCCAGCAGAATTTTTACTCCACCGCCAACTTTAGCCATACCGAGAATGTAGTCAGTATCAAGACGATTGCCGAAACTTGGGGTTTCTTCAATGTCGCCGGATTTGATGTTGAGGACTTCTGAGACAGAGTCGACAACGATTCCCATAGGAATTGTTTTGCTCGATCCAGCTATTTCCACGACAATGATACAAGTACGTTCCGTATATTCCATAGAATCCATGCCGAATTTGCGGCGTAAATCTACAACCGGAATGACCTTTCCGCGAAGATTAATTACGCCTTTTACATAAACAGGTGTTTGAGGAACGGTCGTGATGGGCATCATGCCGATTATTTCTTTTACTTTCAGAATACTTATGCCATATTCCTCGCCTGCCAGTGTAAAAGTCAAGTACTTGCCCTCTCTGTCAGACATCGTGTTCATAACCTGTGTCATTGTTTCTTCAATCGCTACAGTCACGGTAATTTCCTCCTTGTCCTTTTTGTAATTGCTCTAGAAGTCAGCTTTTCCTTATTCACATTATACAAAGGCAACCGACTCCAACGTTAAAATGATCTGTGAA
>MVQR01000509.1 GCA_002067815.1 Syntrophus sp. PtaB.Bin001
AATTTGGTAAACGAACGCAGGACGATAAGATTGGCCGGTCGCTCTCCGGCAAGGATGCTTTCCGAAAACGTGAAGTCGGCAAAGGCCTCGTCTACGATAAAGGCCGTTTCCGGATTGCGGACGGCGAGTGTCCGAAGGTCGGCGACCGGAACGGAACGCCCCGTCGGGTTGTTCGGTGTACAGATAAAGACGATCTCGTCCCCCTTCAGCGCCGCCTCGATCTCGATGAGATCCGGAGCGAAGCCCCGCTCCTCCCGAAGGGGAATCGACTCCACCACAAGCCCCGCCAGCTCGGAAGCGGCGGCATAGTCGCCATAGGTGGGAACGGGAATTAAGGCCCGTCTTTTTTCCAGGATCCGCGGCAGGAGGTAAATCAGCTCTGTGGAACCGTTTCCCATGAGGACATCTCCTCCGGGAATGCCGAAGCGCGCTGTAAAGGCCATCGTCAGTTCCGTGTTATCCGGGTCTGGATAGTGGACCAAATCGTTCAGCTTAGAGTTGATCAGCTGCCGGAACCATTCCGGCGGACCAAGCGGATTGACGTTTGCTGAAAAGTCGAGGATATCGCCGGCGGGTCTTCCGGACATCGCAACCAGTTTCGCTATGTTGCCCCCGTGCCGATCCGTCATGCACCTGCTCCGTGGAGGAGCGCCGCAACAGCCAGGGCGGGCCCAAGCTCGGTCAACTCGCAAGCCGCCCCAAGGGTGTCGCCGGTAAAGCCCCCGATTTTCCAAAAGCTGAAGACTGCAAAAAAGAGGGAAATTCCACAGGCCACCACTCCGGCAAGCAGCCCCGGCATGCCTCCCATCAACGCACCTGAGGCAAACAGAAAAAGAAGAGCCCAAAAGGCATACCCTCGCGAACAACCGGCATGGAAAATATCGGCGATGCCTCCTTCAGGCCGGGCATAGGAGAGCAAGGCCAGATGAACAAGAAGGGCGCATCGTCCGGCGATAGGCATCATCACAAGGACCCACCAACGCCATGCTCCGGAAACCGAGGCCAGAAGGGCGATCTTGAGGAAAACGACGCAGACGATCGCAACAACCCCCATCGGCCCGGTTCTGCTGTCCTTCATGATATCGAGGATTCGCTCCCGGGATCTGACGCTGAAGAAACCGTCGGCAGTGTCCGCCAGACCGTCGATGTGCAGGGCTCCGGAAGCGACGATCAGCAGAATGACTGCCAGTACACTCGTCACCCAAAGGGGAAAAAGATGTCCCAGTCCCCGATCGGCAAGGGCAACAGCCGCGCCGATCAGCAGACCGACAACGGGAAAGAAGAGGAGGGAGCCTTTCAGTGCCCGCTCGTCAGGGTAAAATCGCCGAGGCATCGGTAAAATCGTCAAAAACTGGAGGGCGGCCAGTAAACGCTTCATGAAACGGCCCGGGAGACAG
>MVQR01000510.1 GCA_002067815.1 Syntrophus sp. PtaB.Bin001
CCTGATTTCGGACTACCTGAAAAAGAAAGGTATTGAGTTCCGCTATCTCGACGGCAGCACCCCGGCCAAGGAACGGCGGCGGGAGGTGGAGGCCTTCCAGGCGGGGCAAGGATCACTTTTCCTCATCAGCCTCCGGGCGGGAGGCGTCGGCCTCAATCTGACGGCGGCGGACTATGTCATTCACATGGATCCCTGGTGGAATCCGGCGGTTGAAGACCAGGCCTCGGACCGGGCGCACCGCATCGGCCAGCGGCGGCCCGTTACCGTGTACCGCCTCGTCACGAAAAACACCATCGAAGAAAAAATCCTCAGGCTCCACGCCACCAAGCGCGATCTGGCAAACAGCCTGTTGGACGGCAGCGACATCAGCGGCCGCATGTCGGCGGACGAACTGCTCCAGCTCATCCGGGAAGGATGATCTTCCTCAGATGAAACGGGAAGAATTCGATAAATCTACTTTTCAGGAAGCCGCCGTGCAATTTGTCGCTGTTACACCAAATGTGCTTCTCCTGAAGTTTTCCGGGGATTGGGTGGTCGGCGGAAAGATACCGGATATCGAAGCGGCCGAAAGACATCTCGCCCAACTGAAGCCGTCGTCCCGAGTCGCCTTCGATGCCATGGAACTTGGCGCATGGGACAGCGTCCTGCTTGTCTTTCTCGCTAAAATCCTGGAAGGCTGCGATAAAAGTGGATTTTCAGTTGATTTGTCAAGCCTGCCCGCGGGAATTTCCAAACTTCTCGATCTGGCATCTCCCGAAAATCAGCGCACGGGAGTATTGCGGGAGAAGACCGCCCCGTCTTTTCTGGAGCGGATTGCCGATACGACCCTGGATTTTTTCAAGGGATTTAAAGAGATGCTCGCCTTTATCGGCGATGTCACCTTGTCTTTTCTCAAAGTGCTGCGGGGCAAAGCCGTATTCCGCCGTTCCGACCTGATGGAGACTCTCCTGGAAACCGGCGCCCACGCCTTGCCCATAGTCTCCCTCATCAGCCTCCTCGTAGGGATAATCTTCGCCTTCGTATCGGCGATTCAGCTTCGTATTTTCGGGGTACAGATCTACGTGGCCGATGTGGTCGGAATCGCCATGGTGCGGGTCATGGGAGCGATCATGACAGGCATCATCATGGCCGGCCGGACAGGGGCCGCTTTTGCCGCTCAGATCGGCATGATGCAGGTAAATGAGGAAATCGACGCCCTGGAAGCCCTGGGAGTCCCGCCGATTGATTTCCTCGTGCTCCCCAGGATGCTGGCGCTCATGCTAATGATGCCCCTGTTGTGCATTTATTCCGACCTCATGGGAGTCCTGGGAGGAATGATCGTCGGTGTCGGCATGCTCGATCTGGGGATACACGAATACTACCTGGAAACAATCAAGATGATGAAGTTG
>MVQR01000511.1 GCA_002067815.1 Syntrophus sp. PtaB.Bin001
ATGCGACGCCATCATAATGGACAACGGGACGAATGAGACTATCCCTTCCCTGAAAGCTATGCATCCCGACGCCGAGATGACCCATGAGGCCTCAATCGGAAAGATCGCCAACGATCAGCTGATGAAGCTCATGAGCCTAGGACTCAGCTATGATGAAGCCGTAAACCGCATTATTCAGGGATTTTTGAAGTAACATATCAAAAGGAGATGATATGGAAATTCAAAATTTGATGGTAACGGGGGGCTGCGGCTTTATCGGCAGCAATTTTATTCGTTATCTGTTGGAAGAAACCGATTTTAGGGGACGGATAATAAATGTCGACAAGCTTACCTATGCGGGAAACCCGGAAAACCTTGCGGGGCTGGCGGAGAAATTCGGAGAGAGGTACTGCTTTGAAAAGGCTGACATCTGCGATGCCGAGCGGATGAAGAAGGCTTTTGTCGACTATGGAATAGACGCCGTCTGTCATTTCGCCGCGGAGTCGCATGTAGACCGCTCGATTCGCCGTCCGGAGAGCTTCATCCAGACAAATATCGTGGGGACTTTCAATCTGCTGGAAATGGCAAGAGCGCAGGCCGACCGGTTTAAGATCTTTCATCACGTAAGCACGGATGAGGTTTACGGAAGCCTGGGCGCGGAGGGCTATTTCACGGAAGAAACACCTTATCGGCCGAACAGTCCTTATTCGGCTTCCAAAGCGGCGTCCGATCATCTGGTGCGGGCCTATGCCGTTACTTACGGGTTGCCCATAACCCTGTCCAATTGCTCCAATAATTACGGGCCCTATCAGTTTCCGGAAAAACTCATTCCTCTGGTGGTAATCAACGCACTGGAAGGCAAGACCCTGCCTGTATACGGCGATGGGAAAAATGTCCGGGATTGGCTATTTGTCCGTGACCACTGTGAAGCCATTTGGACGATTATGAATTCCGGACGCAGGGGAGAGACCTACAATATAGGCGGGCAGTCGGAGATGGAAAACATTGCCATTGTCAGGATGATCTGCGAGATCCTCGATGAGATGCGGCCGCCGGAAAACGGCGTTCCCAGGCAGGAACTGATCACCTTTGTTGCCGACCGACCGGGGCACGACCATCGATATGCCATTGACTTTACTAAGCTGAAAAAGGAACTGAACTGGAATCCTCGCGAATCATTTGCAACGGGGTTGAAAAGAACGATTGAATGGTATCTGGAAAATCCTGGATGGATCGACAGGATTCGAAGCGGGGCTTATTCGGACTGGATCGACGAACATTACGGCAAAAAATAATAATAAAGTCCGCCGGGAATAAAAGTAAAATTTGAAGGAGAAGGATAATGGATGTCATTCCGAATGAACCCATGGCTTTTCGGGGAATACTCTGGGGGCAACGCCTGGA
>MVQR01000512.1 GCA_002067815.1 Syntrophus sp. PtaB.Bin001
AAAGCCGAATATTTGAACTATATTATGAACGACTCAGGCAAATCATCAAGTAATAATATGCCGTCTTATTCTGAAAAATTGTCAACTGATTTCTCGCAAGGTACCCTCCAGAAAACTGATAACACAATGGATTTCGCTCTCCAAGGGGAGGGATTCTTTGTTATACAGACTGAGAGAGGGCTTGCATATACAAGAAAAGGTGATTTTACGTTAAATGCAAATAATGAACTGGTTACAAAGTCCGGTGATTTTGTTATGGGAAAATCCGGAAAAATTTCATTGTCTGGAAGAAACATCAACGTTGATGAATCAGGTATTATAAAAATTGATGATAATCAAGTCGATCAACTGAAAATCGTCAATTTTGAAAACCCGCAAATGTTGATTCATGCAGGGGAAGGACTCTTTAAGGATCAAGGGAATGGAATTATTCAAAAAGATTCGAATTCAAAGGTAATCAATGGATCACTGGAAATTTCCAATGTCAATGCGATTAAGGAAATGATCCAAATGATAGATATGCAAAGAACATTTGAAACTTATCAAAAACTAATACATGCAATAGATGATCAGGACAAGCTTTCGACCGGTAAAATCGGTAAAGTCGGATAATTACTAACAGGAGGAACGACACAATGATGAGATCCCTTTGGACTGCAGCAACTGGGATGCAGGCACAACAACTTGAACTTGATGTGGTCTCAAATAATTTGGCCAATACAAATACCGTTGGATTCAAGAAATCCAGAGCTGATTTTCAGGATCTGATGTATCAGATATCGACCAAAGCCGGCTCGGAAACTTCTTCAGGGAATCAACTGACTGTAGGGATAGAAGTTGGAATGGGCGTTAAACCGGTTGCTACTCAAAAAATATTTACACAAGGCGATTATCAATCGACAGGAAACTCTTTTGACATTGCAATTGAAGGGGACGGTTTCTTTCAAGTGGATGACAATGGGGAGACTGTTTATACGAGGGCGGGAAATTTCAAGGTAAATAAAGATGGTATACTATGTACTACACAAGGTTTAAAGTTGATACCGGAAGTAAGCGTTCCTTCAAATACGGTAACATTTACACTCGATAGCGGAGGGACATGGACTGCTTCAGACGGAAACGGTACATCAGTAGCAACGGGAAGGATCGAGCTTGCGAAGTTTATAAATCCGGCAGGATTAAGCAGTATGGGTCGGAATCTTTTTGCAAAAACCGTGGCATCCGGAGAACCTACTACAGGTAATCCAGGTGAAGATGGTCTGGGAACAACGTCACAGCATTATCTGGAAATGTCAAATGTTAATGTAGTGGATGAGATGATTAAAATGATAGTCGGCCAGCGGGCTTATGAAATCAATTCCAAAGCAATCACAAC
>MVQR01000513.1 GCA_002067815.1 Syntrophus sp. PtaB.Bin001
ATATCCTCGTGATATCATAAGAAGCTGGTACGAAGGCCTTAAATATTTTGTCATGGATACCCAGCCCAGTCTCGACCATTGTGCCAAGAGCTCTCCAACGATTTTTTCACGGTTGACCAGATCGTTTTCGATGTGGAACGCCGTTTCAAAAATACGGCATTTGAAAGCAGTCACTTCGACTTTGGCGACGGCATCGTCCTCGAGCAGGTGCCGGGACGTGCGGAAATAGAGCAGATCATCGCCCGGGCCATGGCAAGGGCGGGCATCGAAGGCGACCGGCTGTCCCTGGAGAATAGGCAGCAGATCGATCTCTTCTTCAATCAATTCCTGCCCAAAGGAAAGAAGAAGGTCATCCGGGAGCACATTGAAGGGGAAATTGAAGGAATCAGTACAACGGAGATCCAACAATCCAGTACACGGGCGGGCAGCCTGGACCACGATACTTCCGTCTTTATGTCCGAGGATTACGAAAACGAACTGGACGAGCAGAATCTTTTTATCCTCAGTGAACTGAACAGGAGCAATAAGCAGCTGTCCTTGGATAATACATGGCTGACCACTACTGGATTCAATCCGGAGTACATCAGGCAACTGCTGCCCTTCAAGTATCTCTATGCGGTAAATCCCTCCCTCTTCCGTACACCGCAGGACCTGGTCATCCTTCATCACCAACCGGAGCAGCAATTTGTCTTTCGTTTGATTGAGGATTCAAGGTATGTCAACGCGTGGATCAAGTCACCCGACCGCGATTTTTACAGCCTTGATTATGAATACTGGAAAGGCGGCAATGACCGCGTCCGCAGGTCTTTTAATCCCGATTTCTTCATCCGGATTGTCATCCGTCAATGCCTGCTGCGCATTCCACAGGATGCGCCGGCTTTGGAACGATTGAGGAAGCTGAAAGATCAGGGAATTGAAGAAGTGATTCTTGTCGTTGAGATCAAAAGCGATGACGACCAGAGTTTGGAAACCCAGGCGAAGGATCAATATGCCCGAGATCACTTTAAAGCCCTGAATTAAAAATTACTAGAAGTGAATCCGGTTGATTTTACAGAATACTTCAGACCGTCCCTCCATCAACAATACATCTTCTATGTTTTACGTCCCACTGATTACCCGCAATGGTTTGGTCACTTAAGAACAGGGACCTTTGTGTTTGATTTGGCTGATTCTGAAAATAACGAAGAATATAAATAAGCTTACATATAAAATACGGTCAATAACTGTGCTGAATTTACCGCTCATTTCAATATAAAAACCATATGTAATTTTTGTCACTTTTCTTTTAGCTGAATAAAAATAAATCTGGTGATGAATTATAGTGGGGAGAGGGTGGGTAGAGAATCGGCAGAAATAAAATAAGGACTTAA
>MVQR01000514.1 GCA_002067815.1 Syntrophus sp. PtaB.Bin001
CTGGACGGCCAGCTTCAGCTGGACGAAAACCTGATAATGGATATGAAAACTCTTCTCGACCTAGTGGAATCTTCGCCCCGGCGTTTTCTTCCCCTTGGGGAAGGCCGGTTTATTGCGTTGACCGAGGCCCTCCGCCGGCGGCTGGAGGAAATGAACGCCTATGCCGACCGGGAAGGCCAAACGGTCCGCTGTCATGCCCTGGCTGTTCCCGTTCTCGATGAGCTTTTCGACGAATTTCCCCAGGTGACCCGCGACACATCCTGGAAAGAACGGGTCAAAGCGTTTCAAAAGAGTATGGACCTGAAACCGGTCGTACCTTCGACACTGCAGGCGGAGCTGCGAGACTATCAGGTAACCGGCTACGAATGGCTTTCCCGTTTGTCCTCCTGGGGTGCAGGCGCCTGTCTGGCTGACGACATGGGACTGGGCAAGACCTTACAGGCTCTGGCGGTTCTCCTGGAACGCGCACCTCAGGGACCCACGCTGGTGATCGCGCCCACCTCCGTCTGCATGAACTGGCAAGCCGAGATTACCCGTTTCGCCCCGACCCTGAACCCCATTCTTTTCGGCGGCCGGAACCGGGAAGGACTTGTCGGCGGTCTCCAAGGGATGGACGTTCTGATCTGCAGCTACGGACTGCTGCAGCAGGAGGCGGAACTCCTGGCCACGATTCACTGGCGCACCATCGTTCTCGATGAGGCTCAGGCGATCAAGAATTTCGAGACCCAGCGGGCCCAGGCCGCCTTAGCCCTGAAAGGCGACTTCCGGATCATCACTACGGGAACCCCCATTGAAAACCATCTGGGGGAATTCTACACCCTCTTCAATTTCATCAATCCCGGACTGCTCGGCTCCCGGCAGCAGTTCAACGAACGCTACGCGACGCCCATCGAAAAAAGCGGCGATCGGGAGGCCAGAAAACGCCTGAAGAAACTGATTTCCCCCTTCCTCCTGAGACGAATCAAATCCCAGGTGCTGGACGAACTGCCTCCGCGAACCGACGTTGTCCTGCAGGTGGAGATGTCGCCGGAAGAAACGGCCTTATATGAAGCCATGCGCCGACAAGCAGTGGAAACCCTGGAGCAGGACGAAAGTCCTCTGGGGCAGAAGCATTTGAAGATTCTTGCGGAGATCATGCGGTTAAGGCAGGCCTGCTGCCATCCCCGGCTGGTCGTCCCGGACAGCGATCTTGCCAGTTCAAAGCTGGCCCTGTTCGGCGAGGTCGTGGAGGAGCTGCTGGAAAACTCTCACAAGGCCCTGGTCTTCAGCCAATTCGTCAGTCATCTGACCCTGATTTCGGACTACCTGAAAAAGAAAGGTATTGAGTTCCGCTATCTCGACGGCAGCACCCCGGCCAAGGAACG
>MVQR01000515.1 GCA_002067815.1 Syntrophus sp. PtaB.Bin001
GCATGCAGGCTTTGTCGCAGAGAAGGTCTGAAATTGTTTCTCAAGGGCGATCGCTGCTATGGTGAAAAGTGTGCGTTTGAACGAAGAGGGTATGCTCCTGGAGAGCATGGACAGCTCAGGAGAAAGCAACAATCAGATTATGGAGTGCAATTAAGAGAAAAGCAGAAATTGAAGCGGATGTATGGACTTTTAGAAAAGCAATTTAGGGGCTATTTCGAAAAAGCAGACCAAAAGAAAGGCATAACGGGTACGAATCTTTTATTATATCTTGAGAGAAGATTGGACAATATGATCTATCGACTTGGTTTTGCAAATTCTCGTAATGAAGCTAGGCAGTTGATTAGACACAATCATTTCAGTGTAAATGGGAAAAAAGTTAACATTCCTTCTTATCTGGTAAATGTTGGCGATGTCATTGAAATTGCGGAGGCTAGTAGAGGGAATAATAAAATAGTTGAAGCTATGGAAACTGTCGCAAGGCGTGGTATCCCGCAATGGCTTGAACTTGAGCAAGAGAATTTCAGGGGTAAAGTAAAGATGTTCCCAGCCCGTGAAGAATTGACGATGCCAATTCAAGAACAATTAGTTGTAGAGCTTTATTCCAAGTAGGCGGTGTTTATTCTGAATGCTTTGTCAGTTTTGAAGAACTGAAGGGTAGGGAAATTAACATGGTTAGAAATTGGTGCAGTTTAATTAGACCGAGAAGAATAGAGATTGATGAAAGTACCCATACGAAATATTACGGAGAATTTGTATGTCAACCCCTTGAAAGAGGCTTTGGTGTTACGCTTGGCAATGCACTGAGAAGAGTTTTACTTTCTTCTATTCAGGGAGCAGCAATTGTTTCGGTAAGAATTGACAATGTTCTTCATGAATTCTCGACTGTTCCAGGGGTAAAAGAAGACGTAACAGACATTATCCTTAATCTAAAAGGGGTACGACTGAAACTTTGCAGTGAAGGTCCAAGAATCGTACATATTGATACAAAGAGAGAAGGTATCGTCACTGCGGCCGATATTATTACTGATGGTACTGTAGAAGTATTAAATCCTGACCATTATATTGCATCGCTATCAGGGGATATTCCGTTACGGATGGAAATGGTAGTTAATAGTGGGAGAGGTTATGTTCCTGCTAAAAAAGAAAGAGACATCGATCAACCTGAAGGAACTATCAATATTGATGCGCTGTATTCACCAATAAAAAAAGTAAATTATACTGTTACACATGCTCGAGTAGGGCAGGTAGCCGATTATGACAAGCTGGCACTTGATGTGTGGACAGATGGCAATGTGCTGCCAGAAGACGCAGTTGCGTTTGCAGCTAAAATTCTAAAGAAACAGCTGCAAGTTTTTGCTAGT
>MVQR01000516.1 GCA_002067815.1 Syntrophus sp. PtaB.Bin001
ATTATCCGTCTTTGGTCTCCAGAGTAAATCTAAGAAATAACCAATTTGATCTTGTAGATTGAATTGTATCCCTTGACCCGTTGGCCGATTTTGCCTATAGTTCCACCTTTGCAAGTGAATTTAATGAGAATGGAGGTTTAAAGGTAAATGAAGATAATTCTTCTGGGAGCGCCGGGAGCCGGCAAGGGAACGGTGGCTAAGTTGTTGACGGATTATGACGGCTCTGTGCAGATTTCCACAGGCGATATCCTGCGGGCGGCGGTAAAGGAAGGCACCGACCTGGGTCGGGAAGCCAAAGGATACATGGATCGGGGCGATCTGGTTCCCGATACGCTTATCATGCAGATGATGGAAGTACGTCTGCAGCAGCCGGACTGCAAAAGCGGATTTATCCTGGACGGATTTCCCCGGACGATTCCCCAGGCTGAAGCCTTGAAGTCGCTGCTGGAAAAACTTGGCATCCGGCTGGATTTTGTCGTCAATCTGGAAGTACCGCGGGACGTGATCCTCGATCGCCTGACGACCAGGAGAACCTGCTCCAATCCGGACTGCCAGGAAATATATAATATCAAGAGCAATCCGCCGCTGCCCGACGGCAGCTGCAAGAAATGCGGCAGCGCGACGATTCAGCGGGACGACGAAACGGAAGAGGCGATCCTTAACCGCCTGGAAACTTACAACCTGAAGACCGCGCCGCTGATCGGATTTTATGAGAAGGAAGGCTTGCTGAAGACCTTTTCGTCCGTCAGCAGTGCCGAGACGGTGGAAGCGGTGAAAAAGGCACTCCAGGGAGCCTGATCATATAAAACCGATTGTTTCGCCATGATTGATTACGAGAAAGAACTGAACGAAGAGCAGTGCCGGGTCGTGCTGGAACCGGGCGGTCCCATGCTGGTCATCGCCGGGGCCGGCAGCGGAAAAACCCGCACATTGACCTATCGGGTGGCCCGGTTGATCGAAACCGGGATAAACCCTGAGCGGATTATGCTGGCCACGTTCACGAACAAGGCTGCCCGTTCCATGCTCACCCGCGTTCGGGAACTAATCCCCGCCGATCTCAGTCGCCTTCTTGGCGGAACCTTTCACCACAACGGCCATTTCATGCTGAGAGCCCATGCCGAACGGCTGGGCTACCAGCGGAATTTTTCCATTCTGGATACGGAGGATGCTCGGCAGCTGATTTCCTCCTGTGTCAACGAAGTCGGCATTGACGCGAAAGCAATGGGCTTTCCCAAGGCCAATGTCCTTTACGGGATGATGAGCCTGGCCGTCAATACAGCGACCGACCTTTCCACGACGATAACGGAGCGATATCCCTTTTTCGGTCATCTTCTGGCGGAGATCGAGAAAGT
>MVQR01000517.1 GCA_002067815.1 Syntrophus sp. PtaB.Bin001
CGGAATCAGCAAGAAAAAGATTGATCAGGCCGGAATTTCAGTGCCGTCCACAAGAAAATCCGTGCATAAAATATAAAGATTTTTCTTATCGCCTTTGAACAGGTGGCTCAATGTCACGCAAAGGTTCCCCGTGGCGAAGGATATGTAACGTTCCGTCGTGTATTTTTTCAGGTCGGTATTGATCAGTTGATAGACGTAATCCTTGTGCGACAGGTTTTCATATCTTCTCGCCGCCCGGAAAACAGGGTTGAGGCGTTGATTTCCGCTTTTTTTCATGATCGTGTCCGTCACCTGTATGCCTTCATCGTTGATAATATAAAGAGCGTCGATGCGGTCTGAGGAATCGATTATTTCCTTGAGCAGACGCTCAATCTCTCCCAGGGACTTTCCCTGAATCTGCCCGATAATACCCCGGACGGTCCTCTGGTACTGTTTGTTTTTCAGCCGTCTGGCCTTCACGATATCAATCCGGTTCGCTCTGGAGACTGAAAGAAGTTCTCCTATCTTTTTTTCTTCTTCATGCGATCCAAGCAGCCCCGGATCTATCGGACGGGAAAAGAAATACCCCTGCAGCAGATCGGCGCCGTACTCGATGCAGCAAAGGCTTTCCTCCTTCGTTTCCACACCTTCCGCAAGAATAAGAGATCCGATGCCCTTGGACAGTTTCGCCAGGGATTTGAAAATTTCCTGTTTGAAATAATCTGTTGCGATCCCGCTGATGATGGATCGATCGATCTTTATTATGTCGGGCCTAAGCAAGGATATCCGGTCAAAATTGGAATGACCGGTTCCCACATCGTCGAGGGCGATGTTAAATCCACATTCACGGTACGATTTTACAAAACGGATCAATGCTCCCGTATCTTCGGTATCCGATTCAACAATTTCGATAACGATATTGGCAGGCGGAATTTTTTGCCTTTCAACCTGATTAAGCAGGTATCCCGATCCCACTACCGCCGGCGCCAGAAAAGACGTTTCCAGATTAAGAAACAGCAGGTTGTTCCTTTTAAAAAGATGGGGCGAACTGAACGCCGCCAGGACTTTTTCACGGCAAAGGCGGTCAAACTCCAGACAAACGCCCTGCTCACGGGCGGCATCGAACAGGAAGGAAGGGGGAATCAAATCCCTGTTCCCGGTTACGCCCCGGATTAATCCCTCAAATCCGATGATGGAATGATTGCGAGCCGATAAAATGGACTGGAATTGAACTACGATTCCTTCGTTTGAGATGATTTCCTTCAGGATGGATGATGAAAGGCAGGAACAACGGTCATTAGTCAACGATAAACTCCTCAGTTCACGATTCTCAGCTTAATTCCACGACAACATGCACCGACCGGCCGTTAAA
>MVQR01000518.1 GCA_002067815.1 Syntrophus sp. PtaB.Bin001
GCCGCAGTCATGAACGGCATCCGTCATTTTCCTGAGGCCATCGATCAGCTCATCCTTGTAAATGCCCAGCTGCCAGGGCGTCGCCTGCCCCTCCCTACACACGTAAGTGTGGCTGCTGACGATCAATCCGACTCCCCCCTTGGCAAGTCTTGTCATAGTTTCAATCAGTCTTTCCGTTACCGCACCTTCGACGGTAGCCATCCCTTCCCATGTCGCGGAACGGACAAACCGGTTGGAAAGCTTCATGCCGTTGATTTCACTGGCCTCGAATAATTTTTTCATGGTTTAGGTATGATAGTGGGCGTTGATCTTCACATATTCAAAAGACAGGTCCGAGGTATAGATCCGGAAACTCTTGCTTCCCATCCCGAGAACAAGGCGCACCCTGATGGCATCCTGGGCCATAATGGCGGCTAACCGGTCGGCAGCGGTTTCCGACCCCTGTCCTGCCTTAAATATGCAGACATCTTCAAAAAATAGCCTAACATCATTCACGGGAAGGGGAATGCCGATGGAACCGGCCGCGGAGATAATCCTCCCCCAATTGGGGTCTCCACCGTAAAACGCCGTTTTGACGAGATTGGAATTCGCCACGGCATAAGCGACTTGTCGGGCTTCTTTCTCCGTTCGGGCCTCTTCCACTACCAGTTCGATGAGCTTTGTTGCTCCCTCGCCGTCACGGACCATTTCTCGGCAAAGGCCATCAAGAACGGCAGAGATCATTTCCCGAAAAAGGGCAAAATCCCGCGACCGTCGCCGGATCGTACGATTTCCCGCTTTGCCGTTAGCCAGTATAAGCGCCGTATCGTTGGTGCTCATGCAGCCATCGACGGAAATGGCGTTGAAACTATGCGCCACCCCTTCCATAAACACCGATCTTAGTGCATTGATATCGATATCGGCATCCGTCATCAGATAAGCGAGCATTGTGGCCATATTCGGCTGGATCATGCCTGCTCCCTTGGCAATGCCGCAAAGGGTAACATCCCGAGAACCGATGAACGCCTTCCGGCAGAAAATTTTGGGAAACCTATCGGTCGTCATCATGGCTTCTTCGGCATCGGGAATTCCTTCTCTGCGCAGCCCGGCGGCAAGAGGACCGACGGCTTTTTCTATTTTTTCCAAAGGCAGAAAATGACCGATCACGCCGGTCGAGGCCACCATTACAAGTTCATCGGTAATGTTCAGAATCTTCGCCGCAGCAGCGGACATGGCCAGGGCGTCATTGTATCCCTTTTCTCCGGTGGCGGCGTTGGCATTGCCGCTGTTGGTCAGGATCGCCTGAGCGGTCCCTGAAGAGATGCGTTCCATATCCACCAGAACGGGGGCCGCCTTGAAACAGTTGGTCGTA
>MVQR01000519.1 GCA_002067815.1 Syntrophus sp. PtaB.Bin001
ACCGGCCCAAGAGCCGAAGGGGTTATCCATGACGATAAGCTTCTTGTCGGCGATCTTCGCATCTTTCTGCCGCATCTCCTCGGAGAAACCCCAAAATTTCACGATGTCGGTGCCGAGGGAGGAGCGGGTGGGAAGAAAGGGTACACCCATGGCGCCGGCGTGAAAGCGCAGGGTCATCTGATAGTTGGAGTAATCTTCGATCTGCAGGGTCCCTTCCTGAACGGCCTTCCGGAAGCGGATGCACGTGGCTGCGGCCTTTCCGTTGCCGCCGTAGGCAATTTCCAACCGGGAGATGCATCCTCCGCCGATCAGTTCATCGATGCCGGTGCCGTTGGAATGGACATAAAAGTGAAGATTTTTGATCCGCCGGCGGATTATCGAATACACGGCCGCCATAGGATTGCGGCTGATGGAAAATCCGCCGATCGAGATGTGACTGCCGTCCTTAACAAAGGTGCGGACAGCCTCATCCAGATCCATGAGTTTATTGCTGCGATCTTCCATCGTTTCCCTTTTATTTTGTTGTGTTTGCCTGTGTGGCTGGTTTCAGAGGTGCTGTCGGGAGCGAGGATGGTGCTGTCAACTGCGGCATTACCGGAGGAACGGCCGGTTTGGAGATCAGGCTGTCCAGGCGATATCCGAACTGGATTATTTTTGCACGTTGCACTGACAGATCAATGGCAACCTGGATATCTGTATCGGCAATCTCCTTTGACAATGCGTCAAGCAAGGATTTATTGATACCCAGAGAAGCGGCGTCAAGTTTGGCCAGCGGTTCGTCGGCCTCACGAAGATGGGCGTTGGCCAACCCAAAATTTCGCTGATCGAGGTCGATAGCCGTCTGGTAAAGGGCTGTCCTGGCTTTGAGAAGGCGGACCTGATTTTCTGCAACTGTCAATCGGGTATCGCAACTCCTGAGCTGTTGTCGGCATCGTTCCTTTTCGGCGGCTTCCTGTTTTCTTCCCTGCCACGAGCCTCCGATATAGAGCACTATGCCCAGGATAACTACAAGAATTACAATCAGACCGGTGGCTTTACCTTTGTTCATCACTACACCTCCTTATATAAATAGGCGATTTAAATTGAAGGTTCCGTTTTTCCTGTTTTTGCCCGGAAGGCTTTTACAGTTTGTATAAGCGGCCATTGTTCCGGTTGAGTCAGAGCGAAAGCAAGACCCAGAAGAATAAGGGTGGTACCGGAGAGCATATACACGTTGATTTTTTCGTGGAGCAGCAGGGTGGCCAGCAATGAGGCCAAAGCCGGTTTTAGGAAAAATGTCATAGAGCCTTTTTGCGCCGGGACGTTAAGGAATCCAAAGTAGTAAAGAGCATAGGCCAGGGTCGTTCCGGGC
>MVQR01000520.1 GCA_002067815.1 Syntrophus sp. PtaB.Bin001
CAATTGTCGGGTCCTCGGCAAGTTTATCGCCGCCCAGCCGGAAACAGCGAAGCCCACTGTCCCGTCCCAGCATTGCCTTGATCTCGCCTACCTTTTCGGAAAATTCTGAAGCGTAAAACAGGACACGGGGCGATGAATCTCTCAAAATATAAAGCAGTTCGGGAACGGCCAGGCGCACGTTCAACGGCACCATGATCACTCCCGTCTTGGCGCAGGCAAAAAAGATTTCCAGAAATTCGCTGTGGTTCCCCATGAGCACGGCAACCCGATCACCTCGGATCAATCCTGTTTTGAGCAGCGCATTGGCCATGCGGTTCACCCGCGCGTTGAACTCCCGGTTGGAATAAACCGGTTTATCCTCCTCCTGGAGGAAGGGCCGCTCCGGATAGGTAATAGCCCGTTTGTAAACCCATTCTCCTATGTTCATTGCAGTTTCCTCATTCTGAATATTTTTTTCTAATTAAGAAGGTGCGGCAAATACCAGCGCGGCATAAGTTCCCCCGAAGGACGCCGAATCAAGGAGTGCCAGGCGGATTGCGGCGTTCCGGCTCTCTCCCGTAACCAGCGCCAGGGGCGCCAGAGGCGAAAATACTCCAAGTGTCGGCGGAACGCGTCCCTCCCGGAAGACAAGGGCCAGGGCCGCCGCCCGGATTCCCCCAGAAGAAAAACTTTCCCCGATTGCGCCCTTGATGGAGGTGATCAGAGGCCGGTTTTCATTTTCCCCGAAGACCTGCCGGCAGGCGGCGGCCTCGATGAAATCGGGCTTCCGGCCGCCGTTGGCAAAGGCCATGACGAAATCGATATCACCCGGTTGGCACCCTGCCGAGCGCAGTGCCCGGGAAATGGTCAAAACCAGGCCGTCCGGCTCTTCCGGCCAGTCCGTGGTCGGCGCGGGAGACGACCCCAGCCCCCAACCGACAATTTCGCAGTAGGGTTCGGTTCCCCGCCTTAAAACTCGCTCAAGAGGCTCCAGGCAGAGCAGACCGCAACCTTCTCCCAGGATATAACCGTTGCGGGACAAGTCAAAAGGAGCAGCCCGTTCAACACCCCCGTCCTGCGGGGAAAGCCCGTGGAAATGCACCATCGTCTCAAAGAAAAACTCCGAGAGGATATCGGCGCCGCCGGCAAGCATGATGTCGGCACGACCCCGGGATATTTCGGCTGCCGCATAGGCCAGGGCTGTCTCCGCCGATGTCGCGTTATGGGCGACCGTCGTGTTGATTCCCCGAAATCCCAGCTCTATAGAGGCATGCCCCGCCGGGGCGTTCATCACCGAGTTGGGCACCAGCAACGGATTCATACCCGCCGGGCCTTTCGTTGCAAGAAGCCGGGCACAG
>MVQR01000521.1 GCA_002067815.1 Syntrophus sp. PtaB.Bin001
ATGTTGAATCGGGATTTTGCAGATGAACACGCCGCGATCATCCGTTATCTGGTCCACGCCTATCAGGAGGGAGAGGACACACCCATGGGGGCAGGTCTCCTTTCCCGTTCACGGGAGGAAATGTGGCATATGCACTGGCTGGGTTTGATAATAGGCAAATTGGGCGGTGAACCGAATTTTACACCGGGACCTTATCCGTTTGATCCAACCAGCCGAGCAAGTTTACTGAAGTCTTATATAGAATATGAGGAGAGGCTGATTCCACACTACCATGGCGAAGCTGAAAAGGTTGATGATCCCCATATCCGCCGTGTTCTTCACCGGGAAGCCTGGGAGTCGGAGATCCATGCCCGGAGATTTCAGCGGCTGCTCGACAAACTAAGTCCGGAGGATGCTAACGGTCTGCCCAAAGGCGGATTTGAACTCCCCGCGGCCTTTCTGGAGATGCTCCAAACGGAATTAAACAGCAAATACAATGAAATGTTGCAGCATTTGAGACTGTCCTGGCTTTCCACCAAGGATGCCAATATGGGCTGGGCGCTTATGGATCAATCCATGGAAAAAATGAAACAGCTTGCCCTTTTTGCCGAAGCTGTCGCTGAGGACGGTTCCGTTCCGCGTATGAAGCCGGGGAGCATGAACGCGGGTCAGACGGTGGATCTTATATTCAAGAAAGCAATTAAGGATGTAAGGGAAGCCCTGAGCCGCCATACCATATTGCGGGAAGATGGAGAGTTTCAAAAACACTCCGGCCTTGTAATTAAGATGGATCTGGCTGTACAACAGGAAGCATGGCAGGCTGAGGAAATGGGGGACTGGTTGAAATAAAACCTTTTTAACTATTTGATGATTGAGCGGCAGTTGTCTTCAATTAATGTTTGATTCCAAGTTGCATTCAAAAGATTAACAAGTCGAAACGGTTAACTGAATGAAGGCGACCTGATATTGGGAAGATGTTTCCAGATTTCTTATTGGCATCCTTGAATAATTGCGGAAAAACAAAGCGCAGGGCTTTGCTGAACTCTGCGCTTTGTTTTTTATTACATGAATTTTATCGTTTTTCTCTTCCTCGCTCGGTAATTACAAAGCATGATCCTTTCTGATCGATGATGTGAGATGTAACCATTTCTCGCAGGCTTGTCCTTACATTGAAGAGGGGTTGTCCGAGTTTTTGGGAAATTTCTTCCGGCGTCAGAGGCTGGTCAAGAAGATTCAGAAGCGACCGTGCTCTGGCCGTGACGGTTCCGTCAGGGTTGATACTTCTCATCGTGTTCCCTCCTTGGCTACGACGTTTTGTAAATGCCAGGAAATATTAATTCCAAGGCTTGCAATC
>MVQR01000522.1 GCA_002067815.1 Syntrophus sp. PtaB.Bin001
GCCCTACCAATGGACCTTAGCAAGATGCCCAAAATTACACCTCTGCAGAAAATCATGTTTGCCGTAATTGCCTGCACGATCCTCTGTCTGCTCTTTCCCGTTGCCGGACCGCTCTTTGCGTCCTTTTTCGTGGGCATCATAATCCGGGAAGCGGGAGTCAAACCTTACATTGAACTGCTTGAGTCTACAATTCTTTATTCATCGACCTTCTTCCTGGGTCTGATCCTCGGCGTCCTCTGCGAAGCCAGCACCATTCTTGATCCCAGAGTTCTTAAGATCCTGGTCCTCGGCTCCACGGCCCTTCTCGTGTCAGGAATTGGCGGTCTCGTCGGCGGTCTTATTATGTATTACATCAGCGGCAAGAAATTCAACCCGGTCGTAGGGATTGCCGGGGTTTCCTGTACGCCAACCACGTCGAAGGTTGCGCAGAAGTACGTTGCGAAGGTTAATCCCCGCGCGATGATCATGCCCTTTGCCTTGGGCTGCAATGTGAGCGGCGTCATCACGACGGCGATTCTGGCCGGTATTTACTGTGCCCTGCTTAAATAATGTTTAAGAAGAAACGCCAGTGGTGGTGGATTATCGGAACTTGCATTGCCTTACTAGGGGTTGCTCTGGTGCGGCTTCTAGCCCCAGAGCAACCCCCCGGCGTTACCCGCACGGTGATTAAGGCAATAGGTTATGCCCTGGTCATCGTCGGCCTCTTTACTTTACCGCTGGCCATGCGAGAGGACGAGTGAATCGTCAGTTTAATTTCCGCCATTATTCATAAAAAAAGAGGTTGCGTTATTTCCGTAACCTCTTTTTTTATGCTGGTCGGGGCGGGGTGATTTGAACACCCGACATCCTGCTCCCAAAGCAGGCGCGCTACCAAGCTGCGCTACGCCCCGAACGATTTATTTTTCTTTATTTCGATCTGTTATGTAAACTTTCTCTTAGTTTGTAAAGTGCTTTTGCCCGATGACTCAACACGTTTTTTTCGTCCGATGTTAATTGGGCGACCGTTTTTCCGAGCTCTGGAATAAAAAATATCGGGTCATAACCAAATCCGTTATTTCCCTGGATTGTCTCGCTGATTAGGCCCTTCCAACATCCATCGAATGATTCGTACTTTCCACCAGGAAAATAAAGAACCAGAACACATCGAAATGCTGCCGATCTTCCTGTCGCAGGTACGTTTTTCAAAAGATCGAGTACCTTTACGATGTTTCGATTGTCATCTGCATCCTCGCCGGCAAAACGTGCGGAATAAATTCCCGGTTGGCCGTTCAATGCATCAACTTCCAATCCTGAATCATCGGCAAGTGCTATCTCACCGGTAAATTCTGAAAT
>MVQR01000523.1 GCA_002067815.1 Syntrophus sp. PtaB.Bin001
TACCACACACTTTTTACCTACAAGCTCGATCAGCTCGTTCTCTTCGGCAATGTGGAAATCACGCACGGGGCATTGGCTCAACTGATGCGCTATGGAATCGATACGGTTTTCCTGAGTTACGGCGGTCGGTATCTAGGACGGATCTCGCCGCCGGAATCGAAGAACGTCTTTCTCCACAAAAAACAATATAGTTTACTGGACAATGAGGCATTTACACTGCGATTGGTCAAGGCAATCGTAGCCGGCAAGCTCGCCAACATGGCCACGCTGCTGATGCGCATCAAGAGAAGCCGCAATGTGCCTCTGGCGGGCAGGAAAGCGCATGAAATCCATAATCTCATCCGGCTCCTTGACGCGGCCGAAAGCGTGGACAGCCTGAGGGGTTATGAAGGGCGGGGCAGCGCCTTGTATTTCGAGGCCTTCGGCAGCGGATTTATTGAAAATCAAGGATTTGTCCGACGGATTCGTAGACCGCCGACCGATCCCGTCAATTCCGTCCTTTCCCTGCTTTACACATTTCTAATGAATCGCGTCTACGCAGCAGTGAGAGTCGCCGGACTCGACCCCTATCCGGGTTTCCTGCACACACCGGATTACGGCCGTTATTCTCTCGTTCTAGACTTGATGGAGGAATTCCGGACCATCATCGCCGATACCCTGGCGCTGTCACTCTTCAATCTTAAGATTCTCAAACGCGATGACTTCTATTTTGAGGAACCGACAAGAGAGGAAGAGTTTTCCAGAGATACCGGTGAAGAGATTGCCGATGTAACCCGCGACCCTATCGGTCTCATTGCGAACGGTCAGGGCGATTCAGATCTTCTCGATATTCCCGACCAACGGATGACCGACGAGGTCCCCATAAATGATCTGCCGACGGGGAAATATCCGGTCAAACTGAGGGATGCGGCTTTCAAAAGGGTCATCGAAGCCTTTGAACAGAAGCTGACTACCTCTTTTCATTATCCACCGGCGGAAAGACAGCTTACATACGGCGAAGCCCTTTTCTTCCAGGCAAACCACTGTCGCCGGGTCATCGAAGGCGAGACGGAAATATATAAACCGGTGTTGCTGAAATGATAGTCCTGATAACCTACGATATCACAGAACCAAAGCGGCTGACCGCCCTGCATCACTTTTTGAAGGAATTCGGTCTGAACACCCAGAAATCGGTCTTCGAATGCGATATCGACGAAATGGGAATCCGCAAAATCCGCAATTATTGCCGGGACAACCTCGATATCGCCACGGACTCGGTAAGGATTTACAAGATATGCAACCACTGCATCAACAAGGTGATCCTTTCGGGGCT
>MVQR01000524.1 GCA_002067815.1 Syntrophus sp. PtaB.Bin001
AATGAAAAGAATGTAATTCGCCAGGAACTTCAGGGACCGGTGGAAGAAGCAGTCGAACTCGGGACGGAACTGGCAGACCGCATTTTAGACGGAGGCGGGCGGATCCTGCTGGAAGCGCTGAATGGCGGCTAGTCCTGATTAGTTTTTAGTTGTCATTATTTTAATCAAACAGGAAAAACAGGGATCGGATTCGATGAGCAAAGCGGGGAAGGTGTACATTATTGGTGCGGGGCCGGGCGATCCCGGTCTGATGACGGTCAAGGGGATGAAATGCCTTCAGGAAGCGGATGTCGTAATTTACGATCATCTCATCAGTCCGGAATTCCTGAATTTTACCAGGAAAGACGCTCGACTGATCTATGCGGGAAAAGAAGGGGGAAATCATACCCTGTCACAGGATCAGATCAATGAGAAGTTGGTGAAGGAGGCCGGCCAGGGCCGGATTGTGGCCCGCCTGAAAGGCGGCGATCCTTTCATTTTTGGCCGTGGCGGGGAAGAAGCCGAGGAACTGACTTTTGCCGGTATTCCCTTTGAGATCATTCCCGGCGTGACCTCGGCGATTTCCGTTCCGGCTTACGCGGGCATTCCGTTGACGCATCGCCGTTTCACGGCCACCGTTGCTTTCGTGACGGGCCACGAAGATCCTTTGAAAGAAAAGAGCGAGATTGACTGGAAGGCGTTGGCCGGTATGGGAACCCTCGTTTTTCTCATGGGGGTCCGCAATCTTCCCCATATCGCAGCCAGCCTGGTCGCCCAGGGGAAAAAGCCGGAAACGCCCGCAGCGTTGATCCGCCGGGGAACGACTGCTGATCAGGAAACGCTGACCGGCACGCTGGCTGACATTGGTGAAAAGGCCGAGGCGGCAGGCTTTGCGCCTCCCGCAATTCTGGTGGTGGGCGAGGTCGTCGGGCTGAGGAAAGACCTGAACTGGTTCGAGACCAAACCCCTTTTCGGCAAGGGAATCGTGATCACCAGACCCGAACTTCAGGCTGCATCAATGGCGGCCTTGCTTCAGGATGCCGGGGCGCGGGTGATTTTCTTTCCTACAATCGAGATTGCGCCTCCGGAAAGCTGGGAGGACCTGGATCAGGCGATCAGCCGTCTGGAGGATTACGCCTGGCTGATTTTCACCAGCGCCAATGGCGTCCGTTTTTTCCTGGAACGGCTTTATGCGGCAGGAAAGGATCTGCGGGATCTGAAGGGAATCCGGCTGTGCACAATCGGACCGGCCACGGCGGCGGCGTTGGAGAATCGCGGCCTTCGTGTGGATCTGGTTCCGGAAACATATCTGTCAGAAGGAG
>MVQR01000525.1 GCA_002067815.1 Syntrophus sp. PtaB.Bin001
TACTGTCATAATCATAAACGGATTTAGCATGTCCGGCCAGCTCCTGTTTCTTTTGCTCTGTGGAGGATTTATCTTCAACTAGAAAATCTCGGTCCGCCTTAATATCTTTAGGTGCAATAGAACCAATTTCAAAATAGGGATGATTCATCTGTATTTGGGGCGTCAGCAAGAGGGACAATATAAAGGCAGTAATAAAAAGAATTATCATACGCTGAAAGGCAACATTTTTGGCTAGCGCAGGCATATCAGGGATTTTGCTAATTATTTCCCGTACTAAACTAGTAAAATAATTTTTGGTTAAATCTATTATTTTCATAATTCTTTTTTGACGTCTGATTGCTTTTACTTAAGTCTTTTTATATTATTGTACGCCTTTATTACTTCTTGCACCAATGAATGCCGGACGACATCAATTTCAGAAAAGTGTATAAATTGAATTCCTTTTGTTTTCCCCAAAATTTTTTCAGCTTCAACAAGGCCGGAAATCCTTTCTGAGGGTAGATCAATTTGTGTTATGTCACCCGTGATCACAGCTTTAGAACCAAATCCTAAACGGGTGAGAAACATTTTCATCTGTTCCGAGGTAGTGTTTTGAGCTTCATCTAGGATTACAAAGGCATCATTAAGAGTCCTGCCCCGCATGAATGCAAGCGGAGCAACTTCAATAACTCCCTTATTGATAAGAGCTGTTGCCCTGTCAAAATCCATCATGTCATATAACGCATCATACAATGGCCTTAGATAAGGATTTACTTTTTCTGCAAGGTCACCGGGCAGAAAGCCTAACCTTTCTCCTGCTTCAACAGCCGGTCTAGCCAAAATTATTCTTTCAACTTTTTTTTCCATTAAACACGATACAGCCATGGCCATGGCAAGATATGTCTTACCGGTTCCCGCAGGACCGATGCCAAATGTCATATCATGAGTCCGAATCGCATCAATATATTTCTTCTGGGCAATACTCTTTGGAGTAATCGTCCTTTTTTTGGATGATATGAAAACTTTATCAAGAAATATTCTTTCAATGGAATTTGTACTATTTTCTGAAATAATGCGATGCGCATAATCGATATCGGAAGGGTATATGGGATAGCCTTTTTCAAGAAGTTTATATATTTGTGAAATAAGATTCTTTACTAAATTTACAGCAATTTCATCTCCTGATATAGAAATTATGTTGCCTCTAGCATTTAATTTTACCGGCTCTAATTTTTCTATAAGACGAATATTTTTGTCCTGATCACCAAAAAGATTTTTCAGGATTTCAATGTTCGAAAAATGAAGTTT
>MVQR01000526.1 GCA_002067815.1 Syntrophus sp. PtaB.Bin001
ACCCGCTCGGGCGTGAAACTTCTCGAATACAATGCCCGTTTCGGCGATCCCGAAGCCATGAATATCCTGCCGCTTTTAAAAACGGATTTCCTCGATATTTGTATTGCGATTATCGAGGGTACACTGGACCTTCTCAATATCGAATTTGAAAGAAAAGCAACGGTATGTAAATATGTCGTACCCAAAGCTTACGGCCTTCCGGCAGACTCACCTGATGCACGTTCCACATCTTCCAGGATAGAAATCGGCAATGTGGGAACGGCTCGTTTATATTATTCTTCCGTCGACCAGAAGGCAGACGGACTTTACATGACATCTTCAAGGGCTATCGGTGTCGTGGGCGTCGCCGATTTACTTGAAGAAGCGGAAGCTATCGCGGAAAAAGGCATCGCAGCAATAACCGGCCCTGTGGACCATCGCCCTGACATCGGCACATGGCCGCTTCTTGAAAAGCGGATTAAGCATGTGAAGGATATCAAAAGTAAAATCGACTGGGAAGAAAGACCTTGAAACCCTTAATCAGGAGAGTTTAATCGCCTATGGATAAAGACATGGATATTTCTGTCAGTGTTGTTATGGGAAGTGATTCCGATTACCCGGTCATGGAAGAGGCTGTAAAGATTTTAAAGGCTTTCGAGGTTTCCCATGAAGTATTTCTGACTTCGGCGCATCGTTCTCCAGACAGGACATCCGATTTTGCCCGGAAGGCTGTGGAAAGAAATGTGAAAGTGATTATAGTGGGTGCCGGCGCTGCCGCCCATCTTGCCGGGGTCATAGCCTCCCAAACAACTCTGCCGGTTATCGGGGTGCCCATTGATTCAACGGCACTCAACGGTCTCGACGCCCTCCTGGCAACAGTCCAGATGCCAGGAGGGATCCCCGTAGCAACAATGGCCATTGGGAAAGCAGGCGCAAAGAACGCCGCACTTTTTGCCATTCGGATTTTATCTTTGACTGATGCCGAACTCCGGCAGAAGCTTGATGCTTATATTGCCGATATGGCCCGTGATGTTGAAAGAAAGCAGGAAGATCTCGTAAAGAAAATTCGTCTATGACTTCGCCCCGGATAGTAAAGATCAACCCCTTAAATCCGGAACCGGATCTGATTCTTCGTATTGCTGAAGCTTTACGAAGGGGACAGGTTTTTGCCTATCCCACCGAAACGTTCTACGGACTCGGTGCAGATGCAGGCAATGAAGCTGCCATTGAGAAGATCTTTCTCATCAAAGGCAGAAACTTCAACAATCCGATTCCGGTCATTATCGGAACGCGGGAAGATTTGAACG
>MVQR01000527.1 GCA_002067815.1 Syntrophus sp. PtaB.Bin001
CCCTTATGCCATACCCGACAATCTATTTAAAGTCTCATTGACAACCCATGATTTTACGTGGTAAAAAAGTGTTAAAGTGTGGGGTATTTCTCCGAAGCCGAGCAAAAAGTTCGTCACTACAGCTATCTCGTCAATTCACGATTGTAAATAAAGTTCAATGTATTTTTATATGACGTAAGGATTGAATTTTAAGTACATAAGTACGGCACGCCCTGGACGGGATGAGATGGGCCTCTACCGGTGTCTCCTGTTTTCAGCCAAGAAGAGGAGGAGCGAAATATGGACAAATTGCGAATTACCATAAACGGCAGTGAGGTCCTTGCGCCACCGGGGGTTACGATTCTCGAGGCGGCCAAGCAGGCGGGAATTGACATCCCGACCCTCTGTAACCACCCAAAGCTTCAGCCGATCGGCGCCTGTCGTATATGCATTGTTGAAGTAAAGGGACAGCGAAACCTACAAACTGCTTGTACATTCCCGGTTTCGGAAGGCATGGAGATAGAAACGGAATCTCCACAGGTTGTGACAGCAAGGAAGTTCATCCTCGGCATGCTGTTTTCCGAACGTAATCACTTCTGCCCTTTCTGTGCAGCCAGCGGTGATTGCGACCTTCAAAATCTCGGGTACCGTTACGGGATCGATCACTGGGTTTATCCGACTTACACCCAAGCCTATCCCGTGGATGCCTCGCGCACCTACTTCATCATGGATCAGAATCGCTGCGTATTGTGCCAGCTCTGCGCACGGGCCTGCAACGAGTTGGTTGCCAACCATACCCTGGGACTGCGTCAACGCGGATCTGAAACAATGATCCATGCCGACGCCAATATACCTGCCGGAAAATCCACTTGCATCTCCTGCGGTACCTGTCTACAAATCTGCCCAACGGGATCCCTTTTTGATCGGCGTAGCGCCTTTATGGGGCGCGGCGGTCAGACGGAGCATACCAAGAGTATCTGCAACAGGTGCAGTGTCGGCTGCGGCACAGATATAGTGTCACGGGCCGGGAATGTCCTTCGCATCGACGGCGATTGGGATGCACCGGTCAATGGTGGATTGCTTTGCAAAGTCGGCCGTTTCGAACCGCTTCGCGAAGCGCGTATGCGCATATCCCAGCCCATGCGGCGCCGGGAAAACAAAGAAAAACTTGAACCGGTAAGTTGGGAAGACGCATTAAAGCATATCGCAAAGCGCATAACAAAGGCGGAGGCCAACGAGATCGGCTTGCTGGTCTCGGGAGACGCTACTAACGAGGCTCTGTACCTCGCCGGTCATCTCTTCAA
>MVQR01000528.1 GCA_002067815.1 Syntrophus sp. PtaB.Bin001
GGTTGCAGAAACTGCGGCGTTCGGGTCTTTCGCGTTTTTTCCGGAAGAATATCCTCAAGCCTGTAATCGTTTGCCGAAAAGTCTGCCAAAAGTCTCCTCCTCCAGTTGCTCAAAAAACATCGCTCGGCCCGTATCGCCTCTCAGCCGCCGTGCGTCGCGCATTCCCATGGCGCCCATCAGTTCCACCAACTGGTCATGCCAGGCGGCGATTAAATTAGTCATTCGTCCGACGCCGTAATTGAAATCGATTTCCCGGATTTTTGCCGGGCAGCTGTGGCCTTCCCTGCATACGGAGCAAAGGCGGCACTCAAGCCCCACCAGCAACGGCAGTTCGATCGAGACCAGATCGGTGCCGCAGAGAAGCCCCTTGACCATATGCTCCGCCAGGGCGATGCCGCCTCCGGCGATTAGTGTCACATCGTCTCTCCAGCCTTTTTCGAGAATCGCCTTGTGAATTTTCCGGATCATATCCTTGACGAACATGGGCTTGTCCGTTCCGATCTCGTTGCCATTGCTGTCCGCGACAATATGAATCACATCGACGTCGGCGTCGCTCAGGGCAACCGCCCTTCCTATTCCCTGGCCGTCCAGGTTCACTCTTACGGAAATAACAATGCCGGGATGAATTTCCCTAAGTTCCGAAATGCGGTTCTCCAGGTTTTCCGAGTCCTGTATTTCCACCAGCCGGAGTCCTTTCAGGATTTCCGCCGGCGGCAGCGGGGCTGTTGAAGATAGGTACAAGGCGAGGTGAGGTAGAATCCTGTCCAGATCGCGTCCGGAAAATGAGAACTTTTCCGCATCGAAAATCGCGATGAGATCGGTCCTTATCGCCGTTTCCAAAAGCAGATCATCTAGCTTCGGAAGGGCGTAAAAATCGGGCATCATGTCGATGATAAGCGGCATGGGGATGGAAGTGAGCGGCGGCAGATCGGACAGAAGTTCATCCTCCTTCAAGGCCAGGTAAGATAACTTCCGCCCGATATCGACGGCGGTGCTGATGTACTCCCGTCCGTGGATGCCGTCCCTTGTGGGTCGCACGATTTCCGACATGTCGGTCCACATGGAATCAAAGCCGGAGCCGGAAAATCTTCCGCCGTAACCGGCGCCGGAAACGGGGATTTTGGCCGTTTCCGCCTGAAGCCAGGTCGTCTGGATGATCTCCGGTGTCCAGTAGGCGTTGCCAAGTCTTTCGTATTCCGGGTTGATGGACAGGCATAAAAGGTTTTTCGTACAATCCTGAACGCAGGAGAAACATCCCATGCAGTCGAAGAAAAGGGCGTCT
>MVQR01000529.1 GCA_002067815.1 Syntrophus sp. PtaB.Bin001
TTCTGAAATCGTCCGTAATCCATTCGGGGTTGATATCCCTGCAACTCTCCTTCTTTCCTTAGCCGCTTGGCGTGCAGTAGAAATCGCATCTCCCGGATAATCATTGATAAAATAACCAGGTGATGAATTCCCTGATCCTTCAGACTCCGAATTGCAGCCAGTGCTACCGCCAGGTTCTTTTCTTCCAATGCTGCCGTCAGATCAAACAGTTTATCCTCTCGGGTCCGGTTGACGACTTCTTCGACATCGGATGCTTCAATGGTTTTCCGGTCGCCCGTATAGGTGATCAGTTTTTCCAACGCCGCCATGGAGGACCGCAACTGGAACCCTGTTTTCTTACCCAGAACTTCCCATGCCCCGGACGTCATCTCTTTGCCATTTTCCGCCAGCAAAGCCTTAGCTGAATTCACCAGGACGTTTCTCTGGCGAGTCTCACCTTTCTCAGACAAAAAAGGTAATACTCTTCCCAGTTCGCTGATCGTCTTGAACAGCTTTTTGCGCTTATCTACGGTTTCCGCCGTCAGGAGGAGAACATTGCCATCAGGAAGACCACTTCGCAGAACGGTTTCCAGATGCTCCCCATCGTCAACCTTCGCATCTTTGCCGACGAGTCCCAAACCCATGCAGAGGTCAATAACACGAGGCAGCCATTTGATCCTGTCCTCACCCTGATCGCTCTCAACTACCTGCTGCCAGTCATTATTGGAAATGCTTTTCCAGCCATCGCCTTTAAAATCGTCGAGGCTCCATCCGGCAAGCCCCAGAAAAGCAATAAAGTTTTTTGCAGCTTTTTGGGGCTGCGAATCCAGTTGTTCACGAATGAGCTTGACCAAATCGCTGAGCGTTTTGCGGGAGTGGAAGAGCCGTGTACGGCGGACAGCGACGACCTTTATCCCTGGAATCAGAGGAGGCATCAGCAGGTTTTCGCAGATCCGATCCTGGTCTTCATCTTCACCATCTATAAGAAAGAGATTGAAAGTACGATCTTCCTGAGGAAGCAATCGATCAAGAATTCTGTTGAAAGCATCATTGATTTCGTACTCGGCATCGCCATATAGCAAATAGCAGGGAGCCAATCTCCCTTTTTCGATATCACGGAGCAGTCCGTCTACAGAGTCATGTATTTCTTTCGATCGGATACTCATGATTGCATAAAACGGATAATAAAAAGGTTAAAACAACTAAACAATGACGAATCGCTGAATATATCTGACAACCTCATCAGGATCATCAATAATCTTAATGAGATCAAAATCTTCAGGCAGGATTTTATTGTCTTTCA
>MVQR01000530.1 GCA_002067815.1 Syntrophus sp. PtaB.Bin001
CCGCGAGATCGTCCGTTGGCTGAAAGAGGCAGGAATCAGTTCCTTCCTCTTCGACACGACGGTTTTATACTCCGGTGGGCGGCGCAAGGCGGAGGATTCCCTGCAGACCGCAGCGGAGCACGGTTATACGGAGGCTTACCTGGGCTGTCCCGTTGTAATCGCCGATGGCATGGACGGCCGTTCAGTGGTGGACCTGCCGACGGACTATCGGCATTTCCCTGCCGTTCAGGTGGCCAATGTATTTGATAAGGCCGACGGGTTCGTCATCTTTTCGCATTTCAAAGGGCATATGGAAGCCGGGTTCGGCGGGGCGATGAAGAATCTTTCCATGGGATTCGCTTCCAGGGCGCAGAAACAGCGGATGCACGCCGATGTCCGCCCCCTCCTTAATCCGGAGAAGTGCACGAAATGCGGGACCTGCGTTGAAGTCTGCCCAACAGGTGCAGCGCAGATCGGCCATGACGGTTTTCCTTTTTACGACCTGGAAGTCTGCGTCGGCTGCGCCCAGTGCATCGGTTTCTGTCCGATGATGGCGCTCCGTATCAACTGGGAAACGGATGCTACGGTTTTTCAGGAAAAGCTGATGGAAACGGCGGCTGCCGTATGGCGCAAGATCGAAGGGCGCACCGTGCTGATCAACGCCCTGGTGAATATTACCTTTGAATGCGACTGCTGGCCGGGAGACAACCCGGTTATTTATTCCGACCAGGGATTTCTCGGGGCCTATCACCCTGTCCACATCGACGAAGAATCCCTCAGGATCGTCGGCAGCGAACCTTTTGACAAAGCCCATCCCGACATCCCCTGGCAGCGTCAGTTCTCCTACGCCCGGGAAATCGGATTTGCAGCTGATTGAAAAATGCTTATGGCCGGTTAAAACGTCGGGTTCGAAAAATATTGCGGCCGCCTCTAAGTTTTAACGCCGGAGAAATTTTATGTTTTCATGGTTTACCAGTCCTGAAGCATGGATTGCGCTCGTAACACTGACTTCCCTGGAGATCGTTCTCGGCATCGACAACATTGTTTTTATTTCCATTCTGGTGGGACGTCTTCCCGTCGAAAAAAGAAACATCGGCCGTAATGTAGGGCTGATGTTGGCAATGCTCACACGCCTGGCGTTATTGTTCTCCATTGTTTGGGTGGCCAATCTGACGCAACCCTGGTTTTCAATCCTGGGGAATGATATATCCGGTCGCGATCTCATTTTAATCGGAGGCGGATTGTTCCTGCTGGCCAAGTCGACCCATGAAATCCACAACAGCCTGGAAGGTATT
>MVQR01000531.1 GCA_002067815.1 Syntrophus sp. PtaB.Bin001
CCGAATTCCCTGCTTAATTTTTCACCCCCACCCCGGCCAAAAATCGCAATCGGTTTTCCGGAGTCGCCATAGAGGAAATAGGACATGTTCTCCACCAGGCCGATAATGCTCATCTCGAATTTCTTGAACAAATCGATGGCCCGGCGGACATCGGCCAGGGCCACTTCCTGTGGCGTTGTTACGATAAGGGCGGCAGCGGTGGGGATGGACTGGGCAATTGTAATGGAAGGATCTCCCGTTCCCGGGGGAAGATCCACAACCAGATAATCCAGTTCGCCCCACATGACATCCCCCAGCAATTGCTTGATGACCTTGGAAACCAGCGGCCCTCTCCAAATCAAGGACATGCCCTTTGGGGAGAGCATGCCCAGCGACATGATCCTGAGCCCGAATTTCTCTACGGGAAGAATCGTCTCGTTTTCCCATTCCGGCAAATCATCGATGGCCAGCATGACCGGAATACTCGGTCCATAAACGTCCGCATCGAGCAGGCCAACCCGCTGGCCCTTTCTTGCCAGGGCAAGCGCCACATTAACGGCGATGGTGGTCTTTCCCACTCCGCCTTTGCCGCTGGCAACAGCCAGAACATGGCGCACTTTGTCCAGGCCGAGCAAAGGATGTTTAGGGAACAATTGCTGTAGTTCCTCCTGGCTCAGCGTCGTCAGCTTGACGTCCACCCCGGCGACGTCCGGCAAGGCCTCGAGTACCTGTTTGATTTCCGCTACAATGGCCTCTTTTTTAGGGCATTTCACGGTAGTGAGGGCCAGAGTCAGGCTGACCCGGTCCTCTGACACGCAGATATCCCTGATCATCCCCAGTTCCAGCAGACTCTTTCGCAGCTCGGGATCCAGGACAACTTTGAGGGTCTCTTTAATTTTTCGCTCATCCAACATGGCTGCGGTACCTTACCATTTTGTTTCGGAGATCAATCAAATTCCTGAAGTGGCGATATCGAGGGCAACTCGTCCCTAGGGGTCAAGAGAAATCCCGATTGCCCTCCGGCTTCAATGAAATCAATTCTAAGAGGCTTGACTTCTTCCAGAAGATCATTGTCTATCGCAAACATGACGTTCTGTTCCGTCAAAACCGCATCGAATCTCTTCGGCTCATCCAGAGACATTACCAGAGAAGCACCTCAGCAACCCCTCCGCGAATGGATTCTGACCGTGCAGGTCCCTTTTCGCTTCTTAAGAAACTTTTTAATCACATCAGCTGCTTTTTGTGTGACTTTTATCATGACATTAGCCTCGTCTGATTCACCCACTACAGT
>MVQR01000532.1 GCA_002067815.1 Syntrophus sp. PtaB.Bin001
GGCGGCAATTCCCTCTGGGCCAATCTTTTTGCCGCAGTTGTGGGCGCTTTCATGTACTTTGCCACGTTGACGGAAGTCCCCATTCTGCAAGGGCTGATCGGCTCCGGCATGGGCCCGGGACCGGCGCTTTCCCTGCTGTTGGCCGGTCCGGCACTTTCTCTCCCCAATATGATCGTCATAAGCGGGATCATGGGAGTTAAAAAGACGGCTGTTTTCTGCACTATCATCATAGTACTTTCCACTCTGGCGGGGTTTGGCTACGGCTGGCTGGTTTCTTGATGAGAATGTGCATTTCAACAAGACGACATAGATAATTTTTTAATGGAGGATATTTGCTATGAAAATCAAAGTATTAGGACCAGGATGCACGCGGTGTACGCAAACGGAACAGCTTGTCCGGGAGGCCGTTGCCGAGGCGGGTGTGGACGCGGAAATCGAAAAAGTGACCGACGTGATGAAAATCGCCTCATACGGTGTCTTCGGCACACCGGCCGTGATTATCGATGAGAAGGTTATGTCCGTGGGGAAAATCCCCAAAAAAGAAGAGATCCTGAAATGGATAAGGGAATAATTCCAAGCCTACGTCATGTAATCCGTTAAACGCAAAAGAGTGATGTTGCGTTCCACGTTTGTAATTCTTAACAAAGGCATGAGCAAAGGAGGATACCATGTACGAAAAGATCGTCATTGCATCAGACCTTTCAGAAGCGACAAAGCACGTCATAAGCTGCGTTCAGGATCTCAAACAATGGGGAACGAAAGAGGTTGTCCTTTTCCATTCACTCGGCATCAAATATCTCCATACTCTTCAATACGACATGACAAAGTACGCGGAACCCCTACTTATTGAGGAGGATGAACTCTTAAAACGATTGGGTTTTGCAGTTAAGGTTGCCATAGGGACGAACGGGATCGTATGGGAACTTAAAAAAATTGTTGATGAAGAAAAAGCGGCCCTGGTCGTGATCGGTACCCATGGCAGAGGGATGGCCTTCGATGCTCTTCTTGGCGGCGAGGCTCATAAGATCATGCATGCGGCCACGTTCCCGCTGCTCATTATTCGGCTTCAATTGTTAGAGGGGGAAGGGGCGCCGAAATGTGAGGCTAATTGCCTGAGCTTTTCCAAAAAGATACTCTATGTCACAGATTTTTCGGAAACCGCCCAAAGGGCTTTTTCTCATCTGGAAAAGATGGTGGCGCTTGGGGCAAAACGCGTTTCTCTCCTGCATGTTCAAGATCAAACGAAATTGGCCCACATAGAGAAAAAT
>MVQR01000533.1 GCA_002067815.1 Syntrophus sp. PtaB.Bin001
GGTCTGGACAGGATATGTATATCCGAATCGTTCTTAATTGCCTGAATCATGGCGCCAATATCGGAGAAAGTCATTCCGGCAATTTTAATTCCGGTTCCTAGAACGCCCAAGGTGAATCCCGAGGCATAAGAGGCGGCATTTTTCGGCAGGAAGGAATATGAGCCGTCCGTGCCCAGACCTCCGGAACCGCCTTGTATGTAACCTGATCCCGTACTGGTATTGATCTTCCCTGTGGCCCGCCATTCCACGCCGAGATTGAAGTCTCTGGTGACATCGACCTCCAGAATCAAGGCTTCGATGTAGACCATCGGGCGGGAGGAATCCAACTGCTGAATTAGATCTTTAAGCAGGGTGTAGTCCTCTTCAGAGGCGGTGATAATCAGTGAATTTGTTGCCTTGTCCGATAGGACCTGGATATTTTTTGAAAGGGCCAACCGGCCTTTTTCTGTCCCCGGAGACACGTCTTTAGGGTAAAGATTGATCAGTGCTTTGGCCAACTCTTCAGCATTCGCATTCTGCAGCGGATAAATGCGTACAGTGGCCGTGCTCTTCTGCAGTTCGGTATCGAGGGCGCCGATGATCTTCAAGAGCCGCTGGAGGTTGGATTCCAGATCGGTGATAACCAGCATTCCTGAAGGGGGATAGGATTGCACGATACTTTGCCGTGAAACAAGAGGATCCAGCACCTTTTTTAGTTCTTCAGGATTACCGTATTTCAATTTGACGATCCGGGTAACCAGACGATCCTCTGGCCCGCCTCTTTCTTCCTGCAGGAGGGTGGCGATGTTCTTTTCCCGTGCATCTTTTATGGGAAGGACCTTGATGACGTCACCTGCGGGAACAGTCGTGTAACCATGCACTTCCAGAACGGACTGAAATACTCGATAGGCTTCTTCCGCCGATATCTGCTTTGGGGAAAAAACCGTGACGTTGCCTTGGACCTGCTTGTCTATTACAAAATTCCTGCCGGTTATTTCGCCGATGGCTTTGATAAAGGTCTGGATGTCGACATTATCAAAATCCATGGTTATGTTGGCCGGGCCATGAATTCTTGATGGGTTGGCGGCCACTGTTGCTGCGGTCGAGGGGGCAGTGGCGCCAGCAGAGCGGGAAGAGGATTGCCCCTCGGCCGTTGCGGTTAAAAAAAGAATAAGAAACACCGCCAGATAGAGGGCTAAAATTCTGAAATCTCTTTTGTGGCATCTCTTATTATAATCCATAAATTCCTTTCCGGACTTGCCGGGTCGTGCTTGGGGG
>MVQR01000534.1 GCA_002067815.1 Syntrophus sp. PtaB.Bin001
ACGGCCTCTACCCGGGGGACATAAGCCTCAATATTGGCGCGGCCTCCTTCTTCCCGATCGATGAGGGCGATCACCCGGTCAATGACTAGTCCGGCCTCCCGGGCGCGGTCAATGGCGGTGATGGTTGAACCCCCGGTAGTAATGACATCATCGAGAATGACAACGTGTTCTCCCGCCTTCACATCTCCCTCAAGGGCGCTTTTGGTTCCGTGCGCCTTGACATCCTTGCGGACGATGAAGGCCTTGATGGGCTTTCCCTTCTGATGAGAAATGACGGCCAGGGCGGCGGCCAGCGGATCGGCGCCCAGGGTGAGCCCTCCGGCGGCGGTGACCTCGGCGTCTGCCAGCATATCTGCCAAGAGACTGCCGATGAGGTTCATCCCTTCCGGATTCAGGGTTGTCGGCTTGCAGTTGAAGTAGTAGGCGCTCTTTTTCCCCGAGGCCAGGGTAAAAGGCGGATTTTCACTGTATTTAAAGGATTTTTCCAGGATGATGTCAATCAGACGCTGCTTCATGGCTTCTCGATTTTCCATGCTTTGCCTCCTTACACAAATTATACCAGGTGCATTCAAAAGAATGACAAGATTGGTTGTCATCTTTTGAAGGTTACTTGGATATTTATGATGTAGAAAAACCGGTTTATCCGGTTCTGTTAAGGATTTAATTTTTTTGCATTGCCGACGAGTTTCTCGACTACTCGAACCGCCTCGACGCCGTCCCGGGCGTAAGCGGCGCCGATTGTTTCCGCGTAAGAGCGCGTTACTACCGCCCCCCCGATCATAAAGGGGCAGGACAGGCCTTCATTTCGGGCTTGCTCGATGGTCGTCTTCATAGCGACCATTGTAGTGGTCATCAGGGCGGAAAGGCCCACCACATCGGGGCTTTCCTTGCGGATCGCATCGATGATCGTTTCCGCCGGGACGTCCTTGCCCAGATCGACGATCCGGAAACCATGATTTTTAAGCATCAGGACTACGATATTTTTCCCGATATCATGTATGTCTCCTTTAACCGTGGCCATTACAACCGTACCCTTTGATCTTGCCGGCCCACCCTCGGTCTGAAGGCGGGGTTCCAGAACTGCCAGGGCCGTTTTCATAGTTTCGGCGCTGGCGATGAGCTGGGGGAGGAAATAGATCTTCCTGTCAAAGAGCTCCCCTACCCGGACGATTTCCGGGATGAGCAGATCATCGACGATGCTTTGTGCCGCCCGCCCGGCCGTCAGGGCTTGTTCCACAAGATCGG
>MVQR01000535.1 GCA_002067815.1 Syntrophus sp. PtaB.Bin001
TTACGGGCACGGCGGCGGATCTGGCAGCCAATACTGATGGCTACGTGAACGGTTCCCATGCAGTGACCATCACGGACGCAGCCACGCTGGCGCAGTTGGCGGCGATCGATGCCAAAACCACGGGCACAATGACCTATGGGGGGATCACTGGTGCGGTGGCGGACTGTTTCACCACGGGTACTACAATGACCGCCAACGCCACCAAGTACGTAACCGGCAGCCATGCAGTGACGGTGACTGATGCCGCAACAGTGGCCCAATTAAACGTCATCGATGCAAAGACAACGGGTGTGGTCACCGCCGCGATCACCGACACTGTCGTTAACCTGAAGAAACTGACCGGTACCAACAATGCCTATTCTATTACGGTAACCGATACCTCTGTTGCTGCGGCCGACCTGACAGCTATCGATGGCAAGACCACAGAAGCGGTAGATGCGACAGCTGTAACTACGATTACCGGAACCGCGGCAGCGATTGATGCCGTTGCAACAGCGATTGACGCCGGAACGATTACGGTCGGCGACTTTACTGCGGTCCTGACGACAGCGGCTACAGTAGCTCAAGCGAACAATATCGATGCCAATAATGGTAACGGCGACATCACGGCAACAATCGTTGAGGGTGATGCTGCTACCCTGAAGACCCTGACGGGTACCCATGCTTATACCATTACGGTTAAAGATAAGTCGGCGGCAGCGGCTGATCTGACCGTCATTGATGACGCGACCTCGGTACCAGTAGTCGCGACAGAAGCCGGTAAAATCACCGGTACGGCAGAGGAAATTGATGCTGTTGCGACGGCGATTGGAGCTGGGACGATCAAAACCAGCAAATTTGCAGCAGCTCCGACGACTGCGGTGACTGTATCCCAAGCGAACAACATCGATGCCCATAACGGTAGCGGTGAGATTACGGCGACAATTGTGGAGGGCGATGCTGCTACCCTGAAGACCCTGACGGGTACCCATGCCTATGCTATTACGATAACCGACGAATCTGTTGCTGCAGCTGACCTTAACGTCATAGATGGAGCGACAACGGTAACAGTGGACGCGACAGCGGTGACGGAGATAACGGGCACAGCAGCGGCTATCAAGACGGCGATAGCCTCAGCGGGCATCAATACGTCAACGGATTATGCAGTGACTGTTACCGATACGATAAGCGTAGCGGATGCGAACATTATAGATGCGGATACGACCGGAGTCATAACGGCAACTATAGCCGCCGGCAC
>MVQR01000536.1 GCA_002067815.1 Syntrophus sp. PtaB.Bin001
ATCTTGTCAAAGTTGCCATGCCGATTTTTCATCAGTGCTTCCCAAAGGACATTCTCCCGTGGCAGGAACCAGTTTATCTTCCTGCACATCCTGTCATCAAAGCGATTTTGAGGGGAAGGCCGAGAAGAATACCTTTTCATCAAGGATGCACATAGCGCATCTGCCGCCCAAGGGATCGCAGGAATGCGTGGCTTGCCATGTCTGGACTCCAGGTAAAAGTTTTGGGTTGATAGGCCAAAAAGGGTCTTGGGGCACACCGGATCAGCAAGAAATGGATTCGATGAAGAAAATGTTCAAATCATGGACCAGCTCCGGCTACATGGACAATCTGCATGCCGTGAAGGGAATCGGTTGCACCCAATGCCACGGCAAGGGACTGCCCAAAGCCGATGACACTGTGGAGAATAGCCGCTGCCTTATTTGTCATGGTCCTTTGGAAAAACTCGCCCACAAAACTGAACCGAAGGATTTCAAAGACCGCAATCCTCACAAATCCCATCTAGGCGACATTGCCTGCACGGTATGCCATAAAGGACACGCGGAGTCTAAAGTCTATTGCCTGGAATGCCACAAGTTCGATATGAAGATTAAGGGTGCAGCTCAAATCAAATGATTAATGGATTTTTCCCATATGAAAACTTTAGGCTGAGGCCGGGGGAACAAATTCTTTCCGGCTTCCGTTTTTCTGGCAGGCTCTTTAAGATTATTCAGTTTAAAAACTATTATATTTAAACTAAAAGCATACGAAGAAAAGGAGTAATTATGAAAACGTTTTATTCTCTGGTCTTTTCCCCCATTATGATTCTCCTTCTACTCGCAACCCCGGCAATCAGTTCTTCGGATTGGGTGGAATATGGCAAGTCCAAAAATGGCGACATCTATTCTTATCATCCCGGAAGCATTAAACAAAAAAGCAAGGATATCGTCTACGTATGGGTAAAATTGGTTTTCTCTGACAGAGGAAGAAAAGATTATATCAATCGCTTGGAAAAAAATGGAGAATTGACTGAAGGATATGACAAGCTTTCACACACTTTGTCTCTAGTGGAAATAGACAAGAAGAGATCGAAACTTCGAATTTTATACGGTTTAGAATATGATATGGATGATAAAGAATTATTCAGGGGATCACATGATGCACCATGGAAGGATATACTGCCAGATTCAACCGAAGACATTCTTCGAAAAAATATCCTTAAATGATGTATATTTTATTCTGACTGAATATCCATCGAG
>MVQR01000537.1 GCA_002067815.1 Syntrophus sp. PtaB.Bin001
ACATCTTTCCAATTTTCGTCATATTTCCTCTTCTCCGGATGTCAGATAATCCTCTGTGAATGTAAAGAGTTGATGTCACAAACGTGGTTTGGCCGATGAAATTGTAGTTGCCTATGTGGCCTCAAGACTGAAATACCTTTGGAGACATGAACAACCATTTTACTAGATCGGCTTGATCGTAATGATTCTTTAATGAAAAATTGCTCGGATAGTCAATTATTCACTGTAATCGAAAAGACGGCACTTTCCCTTCAAGACAGATGATGATCTTCATGACTGCAATTATTTCTGAAGAATCTTTAACTTTTACGCCGGATATGTTACTTTTGGATCGTACCTGCGTTAAAGTTCATCAGTGTTAAATTCCTCATCGTTTTTGGGTCTGCGTACTTGTTTTCTTTCCTGGCAGGAGGCGGATATCAAAACGGAAATTCCCAAAGAAGAATACCTGCTCAAGTGTTCATCAGCGTGCGCCGGATGCAGCGATTCGCTTACCCTGCGGTATGTGCTCAAGGCGGCCGGCCCCGATTCGGTCCTGATTGTGCCGGCCTGCTGCACAAGCGTAATACAGGGCATGTATCCACGCACATCCTTCAACATTCCGGTCTATAACATCGCTTTCGGCGCTGCTGCGGCGTGCGCCTCAGGAATGTCGAATGCCTTCCGCGCAATAGGCAAAGATACCCATGTAATCGTATACGCGGGCGACGGCGGCACGCTCGACATCGGCATCCAGTCGTTGTCCGGCGCCTTTGAACGGGGAACTGATTTTCTCTATATCTGTTACGACAACGAGGCATACGGCAATACCGGCATGCAGCGCTCCGGCGGAACTCCTTTGGGCGCCCGCACGGCAACGACTCCCGCAGGAAAGACTGATGTGAAGAAGGACATCGACGCTATTGTCGCCGCCCACAGCCCGCCCTATATGGCGACTGCCTGTCCTGCATACCCACAGGACCTCTTTCAGAAAGTGCAGAAGGCGTTGACCTTCCGGGGACCGTCCTTTCTTCATGTACTCGCCCCCTGCCCGCCCGGCTGGCGTTTCCCTCCGGAGAAATCCGTTGAACTGGGAAAGCTCGCCGTCAGGTCCGGCATGTGGGTGCTTTACGAACGCGAGCACGGGAAGTTGTCCATATCCTCCCAGTCCAAAGCGGCCATGAAAAAGCCCGTTCCTCTTGAGGAATATCTGGCCCCGCAGGGGCGTTTTGAAGGAATCGACGCA
>MVQR01000538.1 GCA_002067815.1 Syntrophus sp. PtaB.Bin001
CCTCCTTCAGGAGATGAGGGCCATTGTCACCCCTATACCGGGAACAACCCGGGATTTCATAGAAGAATCCTTAAACATTCATGGCATATCAGTCAGAATAACTGACACTGCGGGAATTCATTCCACGGATGATCTTATCGAACGTGAAGGCATAAGGCTGGTTTGGGAAAAACTGAATACGGCCGATGCCGTCATTCTCCTTCTTGATGGCAGTAAACCGCTGACTGATGAAGATAGAGATATTATCAATCAGTTCAATAATTTAAACATACTTCCGGTAATAAATAAAAGCGATCTTGATCATCAACTTACCACGGGAGAAATTGAATCCTTCTTCAACAAAGCATCTCCCTTGTGGATATCAGCCAAATTCGGTGATGGAATATCGGAATTAAAGGATAGGATCTACAACCTGATTGTGAATAATGCCGACGAAATCGACGGCAAAGTGATGATAAGCAACTTGCGTCACAAAACAGCGCTGGAAAGGACAACAAATTGTATCAATCAGGCTATATCCAGCTTGAACAACGGCTTATCTCCGGAATTTGCAGCACTGGATATTCGGGAAGCCCTTGACGCCTTAGGTGAAATTACTGGAGAAACCGTTACTGAAGATATCCTTGATCGCATTTTTTCCTCATTTTGCATCGGAAAATGAATAGCACTTCCAGACAAGCACAATATGTGCATATGTGCCGTTGGGAGTCGACTTTTACGGCTCACGACCGGTTTTTCCGGATAAATTAAAGGGAGGATGATATACATGATGAAAAAAGTGATTTTGTTTTTTATTTTTTTATGCTTGGTTTTCGGCTCTTTCAGTGACGTCTTTGCCGCTCCAAAAGAAAAAGAAAAGCCTCGCATAGGGGTTCTTCGCTTTACCAACCACACCAGTGCCGGATGGTGGCATGGAACGGCCGGCACTGAACTTCAGGATATGCTGATCTCCGAACTTGCCAGTACAAAAGCTTTCCGAGTTCTTGAAAGAAGAGAAATCGATGCAGTCATCAGTGAACAGGCACTTGGCGCATCAGGACTTGTCAACAAAAAAACCGCCGCGAAATTTGGTAAGCTGACCGGCGCAAAATATCTTGTTGCCGCAACCGTATCGGCCTTTGAAGAAGACACCAGCAACAGCAACAAAGGCTTTTCAGCTTTCGGGATGTCGGTGGGAAGCAAAGACGGCGCAGCCTATATGGCAGTGGATCTAAAGGTTATCGAT
>MVQR01000539.1 GCA_002067815.1 Syntrophus sp. PtaB.Bin001
TATATGTTTGAAAACTTAGCGGAAAAACTGGAAGGGGTGTTTAAAAGGCTGAAAGGCCGGGGGCGTCTGGATGAAAACAATGTCAAGGAAGCCCTTAAGGAAATTCGCATAGCCTTGTTGGAGGCGGATGTCAACTTCAAGGTTGTCAAGGATTTCATTGAGGATGTCCGTTCCCGGGCAGTAGGGCAGGAGGTCCTAGACAGCATCACTCCGGGTCAGCAGATTGTAAAAATCGTTCACGATAGACTTGTGGAACTTTTGGGTGGAACAAGCAGCCAATTGAAATTTGGAAATAGATTTCCTGCCCCGATTATGCTCGTTGGTCTTCAGGGATGCGGTAAAACGACTACTTCTATAAAATTAGCCAAGGTTCTTTCTCAGAGCGGCAAGCGAGTCGGACTCGTCTCCGCGGATGTTTATCGGCCTGCTGCTATGGAGCAATTACAGGTGATGGCGGAAAAGATCGGCACCCCGACTTTTAACGCAGGCATTAATAAGGATCCCGTTAATATATGCGTGCAAGCCGTTGAGGAAGCAAAGAGAAACGGTTACGAAGTACTGATTCTTGATACCGCCGGTCGTCTGCACATTGATACCGAACTTATGGAGGAATTGAAAAAGATAAAGAGTGCGGTCAATCCTTCTGAAATTCTATTTGTTGCCGATGCTATGACCGGTCAGGATGCAGTTAATGTTGCGGCTAAATTTAATGAGCTTCTGGGAATTGACGGCGTCATAATGACCAAAATGGATGGCGACGCCCGCGGTGGGGCTGCACTGTCGCTAAAGGCGGTCATCGGTAAGCCGATCAAGTATGTGGGAATTGGGGAAAAAATAGAATCCCTGGAGATTTTTCATCCTGAGCGTATGGCCTCTCGTATCCTGGGAATGGGCGATATTCTCAGTCTTGTTGAGAAGGCCCAGACAGTCGTTGATGAAAAGCAGGCCCGGGATTTGGAAAGAAGAATCCGTAAGAATGAATTCACTCTTGATGATTTCAAGGAACAGCTGCTGCAGATCAAGAAAATGGGTTCTCTACAAGATATTCTATCAATGATTCCGGGATTCAGCAAAGTAAAGTCATTAAAGCAGGCTGCGCCTGATGAAAAGGAACTGGTTAAAATTGTTGCCATGATCGATTCAATGACGAAGAAAGAACGTATTAATTACCAGTTGATAGATGGGCGTAGAAGAAAACGGATCGCTCTTGGAAGCGGTACATC
>MVQR01000540.1 GCA_002067815.1 Syntrophus sp. PtaB.Bin001
CGGTTGGCCGTTCAATGCATCAACTTCCAATCCTGAATCATCGGCAAGTGCTATCTCACCGGTAAATTCTGAAATGCCTCTCGCTTTTTTCAAAGCGTTTTCGAAAAAGGAACCCCCATCTTCAACGATTTCCGGAGCATTCTCATACTCACCAAGTGATACAAGATTTATATCAAGTCCTTCAAGGATCGCCTTAACTTCCCGCAGCTTTCCTTCATTTTTTGAAGCAAAAACAATCTTAGTCAGATTCGCCCTCCCAAGGTTTGTTTCTGAATTTCGGTCAACTTCCGGATACCCAACCCTGCCAGTTCGATCATGGCCGTTAATCTGTCTTGAGGGAAAGGAACCCTTTCTGCCGTACCCTGTACCTCTATAAATTCACCGGCTCCTGTCATGACAACATTCATGTCGACATCTGCGTGAGAATCCTCCTCATATTCAAGGTCCAGCATAAGCTGCCCGCCGATAATTCCCACACTTATTGCCGATACATAATCCTGTATCGGCATGATTTCACAGTCGCCATCTTCCTTCATCTTGCGAAACAGGTCGACAAGGGCGATAAAACTTCCCGTAATGGACGCCGTTCTCGTTCCGCCATCCGCTTGAATTACGTCACAATCAATATAAACGGTCTTTTCTCCAAAACACTCCAGATTCGTAACTGCACGAAGAGACCGCCCTATCAAACGCTGAATTTCATGAGTTCTGCCGCCAATGCGTCCCCGTGCCGATTCCCTTTGGCTTCGTTCCTGGGTAGCCATGGGAAGCATTGAATATTCAGCGGTTAACCATCCCTTCCCGGAATTTCTCAAAAAAGGGGGAACTCTGCCTTCAATGGTGGCTGTACATATAACTTTCGTTTCCCCCATTTCAATAAGAACGGAACCCTGGGGATACTTTAAAAAATTCCGGGTGATTTTCACTTCCCGGAGCTCTTCCTCATGACGACCGTTTTTTCTCAAAAGACATACTCTCCCGACTTATTATTCGTGCAACAAAAAGCTGCACAATATTTTCCCTTCTTAGAAAAGGTCACGAATACTCTTGCTGATTGCTTTGGCGATGGATAACTGAATATTCTTATCCGCCAATTGCTTCTTGTCCTCTGAATTTGTAACAAATCCAAGTTCAATAACCACAGCCGGTTTTGTGATTCCTTCGAGGATCGGGACTGACGCTTCCCGAAGTCCCCGCCCTCTGCGCGGGAAAACCTGCTC
>MVQR01000541.1 GCA_002067815.1 Syntrophus sp. PtaB.Bin001
CGCTTTGGTCTTCCTTGATAAGGATATCTTTACCAATCCTTACTATCGTCTTTTGTGCGGAAAATACTTCCGATGCGGAACAAAAAAGAAGGACCAGGACAAGAAGGCTGATGCTGATTCGTTTCATCTTCCTTTGCGCCTTGCTTGGATAATTTTCATAATTTGTCTCTATCCTTCATTGGAGATTGATATTCTGCCGAAGTTCACTCTTTCCCCTCTGAAAGCATCCCCCTACGGCTACGAATAAATTCGATCACGCCCGGCATGACTGAAATCACTATGATCGCAAAAATGACGAACGTAAAATTTTCCTTAACCACAGGCAGACGTCCAAAGTAATAGCCGCAAAGAATGAACGAGGCGACCCAGAAGAAACCACCTGCTACACTATAGGCAAGGAATCGGACATAGGCCATCCTGCCTATTCCGGCAACAAAAGGGGAAAAAGTTCGTACGATAGGTACAAATCGAGCAATAACAATGGTCTTTCCCCCATATTTTTCATAAAACCGGTGAGTCCGATCAAGATATTCTTTTTTGAAGAAGCGAGATTCTTCCTGGTGAAAGACCCGTGGTCCAACGAATTTACCTATTGTATAGTTAAGATTATCACCCGCCACCGCCGCAACGGGAATGAGCAACAGCAAAAACTCCACTTCCAGCGCACCGGCAGCCGCAAATGCCCCTAATCCGAAAAGAAGTGAATCTCCAGGCAATATGGGGGTTACGACAAGTCCCGTTTCACAGAAAATGATAAGAAATATGATAATGTATGTCCAGACACCGAAGTTCGCAATCAAAAGATTCAGGTATCGGTCGAGGTGAATAAAAAAATCAATAAACGTTAGAATAAATTCCATGTATTTTTACCGCTTTAATCTTTTTTGTGGGAGGGGAGTATAGGTAACGGCTTACTGAAAGTCAAGGACTCAACACTTAATTCCGACAGAATTGCAAAAGGGGGTTTCAGGAAGGAGCCTGCTCCGTTGATTAAATTTTCTGAATATCGTTCCCATAAATAATTTCTATCAGACTATCCATTGCCCTGAAAGGTCTTAAAGTAATGAATAGCCTGATATACTTCCGATTTTATTCACGAAAGAGCCTACCAGCAATACCGGCCACATGCCGTCCTTGAAAAATAGCTCCAACCAGCTCATTTTCAGTGGGCTGTCTTTCATTTCCAGTTCCGGCAATCGTTGAGGCGCCATAAGGGGA
>MVQR01000542.1 GCA_002067815.1 Syntrophus sp. PtaB.Bin001
AGATTGAAAAATTTTTCAAACGCCGCAGGAAGAGAAAATTGTCTATGCCAAATTGAGAAGACGAAGGGCATTACCGCCAAGAATCAGATTTTTCTGCTCCGGTGTCAATGGAAGATTGCGGACGGCCTCAAGGTTTTCCTTGAGATCGGCAACGCCCGGCCAATCCGATCCGTAAACGACCTTGTGGGCGATTCTTCCCAATTCCGGAAAATATTTCAGAAGATTGTGAGGTGGCAAACCGGCAATTTCCAGGAAAACGTTTTCATGCATTTTGGCAAGAAAATATGCCCGGTCATACCAGAATCCCCTTCCGCCATGCACCAGAAGCAGTTTCAGACGGGGGAAATCGACGGCTACATCGTCAAGGTAGAGAGGGTCGCCGTACTTGAGACGGGCTCCTTGAAAAACGGAACTGCCGGTGTGCAGCATAACGGGAATGTCTCTGGCCTGGGCCACAGAATAGAGCGGATAAAGCTTGGAGTCATTCGGATAAAAATGCTGATAGGTGGGGTAAAGCTTCAGCCCGCGAAAACCATGATTTGTAATGAGATCTTCCAGTCTTTCAGCCGGAGCTAAGTCCGTTGCAGGATTAATGCTTGCAAAGGGAATCAGTTCCGATTTGCCACGGCAGAATTCCGAAACAGTTTCATTGCTGCAGATTCCGGTCGTAATGGGGCACAGCTCTGCCATGACGACGGCATAGTCAATGCCGCTATCCTTCAAAAGATGTATGAAAGCATCTGGATCGCTGTATTGAATGCGGAACTGCTCAAAATCACAATTCTGACTGATAATAGTCGAAATCCAGCCCAGAGCCGATGGTTGGAAGCTCTCATAGCGAATAGGATGCATGTGAAAATCGACTACGAGTGATTTTTCGGGCATGTTTAAACCCTCCTTTCATCTTGCTGGAAAAACAGGTTTTAAACATCAAAGTGACATTGTCAATTCTGATTTCGCGAATGAGCCGTTACCGGCACCGACATTACCAGATCAAGAAGAACGTTGATGCTCTCGTTCAAATACGGAGCAAACTGATCCCTGACTTTCTGCTTTACCTCGGCGGGTGTTTCATTTTTCTTTCCTCCATTTTCCTGCGCCATTTCCTTGCGCAGGTCGGAGAGCCGGATCATACCTTTCTTCATGGCGGCATCTTTGTTTTTCCTGATGATTTCGGCAAATTTTTCGTCTTTTGCGACCCGGATCTTA
>MVQR01000543.1 GCA_002067815.1 Syntrophus sp. PtaB.Bin001
GATCAGCGAAGGGCGCAACCGGGTGATTCGCCGGGCTTTTGACAAACTCGGCCATTCGGTTCTTCGTTTGATCAGAATCGCAATTGATGACCTGCAACTGGGTAATCTGAAAGAAGGGGAATACAGGTTTCTCAAGGGTTGGGAAATTAAGAAACTTATATCGCCCAAAAAATCAGGTGATAAAGTTTCAAAATTCAGGGAGGGCGAATGAGAAATTTCCGGCGGGGCGGCATGTTGTTTATCGGAATGATGATTGTTTTATTGTTTGCCGGGTCTCAATGGGCATTCGCTGTGCCTGTTGAAGTCATAATGTATAAAGATTATGCCCAAGTCACCGAAATTTCCCGTATGACAATTAATAATGAAGGTAATGGACAGGGAAGAGTAAGATTAGTACTGCCAGGCAAAGCTCAGCCGGATTCCCTTAAAATTACGTTAAATGAAGATCCGGAACTCAAAATCTCAAGCATTTCCAAGCAAATCTTAACTTCTAAAGTAGATAAGAGTCAAGATACTCGCCAGAAACAGCTCGATGATCTTAAAGCACAGCAAAAAAGGATTAATGCGGATATCAAAGGTCTCGAAGCCCAAATATCTTTCTGGCAATCGCAAACAAAGGCAAAAACAAAAACATTGAACGATGCGACAAATCTTTCAGCTGCAATTTCTAGGAATACTAAAAAAGCCTGGCAGGAAAAGAATACGTTGGAAGGACAAAATGAAAAACTGGAAAAGAGTATCGGTATTCTTCAGAATGAAATTAGGGAAGCACGAGGAACAATCGATAAGGACTGGGAGGTGGGTCTGCTGCTGACGGGATTAAAAACGGCGAAGAAGACCGTTTCTTTGAAATATTCTTATAATATGTTCGATTGCGGCTGGAAGTCTATTTGCCGTATTGATGCAACGACAAGTAAGGGGCGTGTCGAATATTTCCAAGATGTAGAGATATGGCAGAACGGCAAGTATGACTGGGATGGAGTTCAACTTTCCATTGCGACTCAAAATGAAAAAGAAATGATTATCCGGGAAAATTCTCCGGAATGGAAAATATCCGTGCATAAGGCAGGAAATCTAAAGAATACAAAAAAGAAAGAAACAGCTGATACCGCAGAGATGCCTTTGCCTGTTCGGAATCCCACGATTCCCTTTTCACGTTCACTTGGTAAGAGAGATGTGCCATCGGGAAAGAAAATGATAATT
>MVQR01000544.1 GCA_002067815.1 Syntrophus sp. PtaB.Bin001
GCAGTGGCGGCAACATTCATCGACGAGGGTAAAGTTGTCGCATCTATAGACGAGGCCCTTTCAGGGGCGCGTGACATCATTGCCGAATGGGTGAATGAAGATCAGCAAGCCAGAACGCGGCTTCGGGAACTGTTTTTCAAGAAAAGTTCGATCCGCTCGCATGTTGTTCCAGGGAAGGAAGCAAGCGGGATTAAATACAAGGATTACTATGACTGGGAAGAGCCCGTCTCTTCCGCCCGGTCACACCGGATCCTGGCCATGCGTCGGGGCGAGCAGGAGGAATTCCTGGTCTTCCGTATTTTACCGCCGGAAGAAACAGCCCTGTCTATCCTGGAAAATCTCTTTGTCAGGGAGAAAACCGCATCTGCAGAACAAGTTAAAATAGCTGTTCATGACAGTTACAAGCGCCTTTTGTCCAGTTCCATGGAAACAGAGGTTCGGCTTGCCATCAAGAAAAAAGCTGATGAAGAGGCCATCAGAGTTTTTGCCGACAATCTCCGCCAGCTTCTCCTTGCCCCCCCACTGGGTCAGAAATCTGTCCTGTCTATCGATCCCGGACTCAGGACCGGCTGTAAGGTTGCGTGTCTGGATCGTCAGGGAAAATTACTTCATCATGATATCATCTACCCCACGCTTTCTGAGAAAGCCCGTCAGGACTCGGCTTATACCATCCGACAGTTGTGCAGCCGTTTCCATATCGAAGCGATTGCCGTGGGTAATGGAACCGGTGGACGTGAAACAGAGGCATTCCTACGATCTGTAGGTCTTCCCAAAGAAATTCAAATCGTCATGGTCAATGAAAGCGGTGCTTCAGTTTATTCAGCCTCCAAGATCGCCCGTGAAGAATTTCCGGATCACGACATCACGGTTCGCGGAGCTGTATCGATTGGCCGTCGCCTCATGGATCCCCTCGCGGAACTGGTCAAGATAGAACCCAAAGCCATTGGTGTTGGCCAGTATCAGCATGATGTGGACCAGGGGGAGTTGAAGAGGTGCCTTGATGACGTCGTAATCAGTTGCGTCAATGCAGTGGGCGTTGAGGTCAATACCTCAAGTTCTCAATTGCTTTCCTATGTTTCGGGGTTGGGACCATCCCTTGCTGAAAATATTGTAAAACATCGGGATGAGCATGGCCCCTTCAGATCCAGAGAGGAGCTGAAAAAGGTCCGGCGCCTTGGACCGAAGGCATTTGAACAGGCGGC
>MVQR01000545.1 GCA_002067815.1 Syntrophus sp. PtaB.Bin001
GACAGAGGAACGCTGCTCATCGATACCGATGGAGCTGTTGTGGGCCAGATAAACGGTCTGTCCGTTTATATGCTGGGAGATTACAGTTTCGGGAAACCCACCCGCATTACCGCAACCACCTCCATGGGACGGGCGGGAATCATCAATATTGAAAGGGAGGCGGATCTTTCGGGAAGCACTCACAATAAAGGCGTTCTCATCCTGAGCGGATACTTGCGGAGAAAATACGCCCAGAATAAACCCATGAGCATGACGGCCAGCCTCGCCTTCGAGCAGTCATACTCCGGCGTTGACGGAGACAGCGCTTCTTCAACGGAAATCTACGCCATCCTGTCGAGTCTATCGGGCTGCCCGATTCGCCAGGATCTGGCCGTAACCGGCTCCGTCAATCAAAAGGGGGAAATCCAGGCCATCGGTGGAGTCAACGAGAAGATCGAAGGCTTCTTTGACTGCTGCCGGGCGAAAAAGCTCACCGGTAAGCAAGGGGTCCTGATCCCTGCCAGCAACGAACAGGATTTAATGCTGAGGGCGGATGTCATCGAGGCGGTGGCCCGCGGGGAATTCCATATATACCGCGTCGAAACGATAGATCAGGGCATCGAACTGCTTACCGGAATCCCGGCTGGAGAACCCGACGCCAATGGCATCTACCCGGAGGGGACAATCCATGCTATGGTCCACAATAAACTTGATGAGCTGGCAAAAGGTCTGAAGGAATTCGGCGAAGAAGAGGAAAAGAAGGATAACAATAACCCGGCAAAGGGTAAATGCTGCTGAGGAGTTTTTATTTATGATCAACCGTATCACATGGCAGAGAAGTGAATTTGCCACCTTGAAAACCCAGATGGAAGAGCTGTTCGATTCTTTTTTCGGCGGCCTCACCAGCCGCTATTTTGTACCTCCCATGGATTCCTTCGTTGATAGCCGGGTCATTGAGAACGAACAGGAATTTGTAATGATGATCGAACTTCCCGCTCTGGATATCGCGGATATCGACCTTTCCGTAACCGGCAACAGCCTGACCATAAAGATCGAGCAGGCGGAAGAACGCTTTACGAACTCAAAGGGGACACCGGGCAGGGAAACACTTACGAGGAGCAGCATACGAAACTTCCGTTTGCCCGATAACGTTCAGACCGACAGGATTGAAGCCTCCTACGCCGACGGGTTGTTGAAGATCAAGCTTCCCAAACGGGAAA
>MVQR01000546.1 GCA_002067815.1 Syntrophus sp. PtaB.Bin001
TGGTTTTTCTTTTATCCCTCGGGGATGCCTCTGCAAAAAATGGGATCGCTCCTTGCCGATATCCTGAAGGTTTTAGGGCAAGACAAGAATTTCCATGTTAATCGGGTAATCGTCGTAGCCCACAGTATGGGAGGCCTGGTAAGTCTAGCCGCGCTCAATGAATTATGCCGCAGCGAAGCACCAAGCTATCTGAAAGGGTACATTTCCTTCAATTCCCCCTACGGAGGAGTGGAGATGGCAAAGAAGGCGGTTGAACAGGCGCCTGCCGTCGTTGCCGCCTGGCGTGATGTCGCCCCGGGAAGTTCCTTCCTCGAAAGGCTCTATCAGGGGTCGGCGGCCCAAAACATCCCCTTTCATCTTTTTTTCGGTTACACGACGGGCGATAGCAGCGACGGCACAATTACCCTGCAAAGCCAACTGGAGCAAAAAATACAGTTCACCGCTTATAAGAGCTATGGGTTCAATGCAAGCCATGTCGGTATCCTGAACGACAACCAGGCCAGACAAACATTCTACCGGGCGTTGGATTCCCTGGAGAGGAAAAAATCAATTGCTCAATATCAAAATAAATGAAACAGGAAGAAGATTGAGGTATGAAGAACCGCACGGAGAAAAGGTATGCCTACTTGGCTGATTATCATCATTGCGATCGTGGGGAGCGCAGCGCTCCTCACTTTTCTGCGTGCCTTTACCATCGTCCTGGTCCATCCGGTCACGCAGGGGGCGATGTATACATCAACGGCCCGGGTAAAAATCGGTAAGGCGCTGGATGCCGTGCCCATGAAACCCGGCGAACTCTTCGTTGACATCGGTTGCGGAGACGGAAGAGTCCTGCGTGAGGCTAGACGACATTACGGGGCGCTCTGCCAAGGGTTCGAGGTCAACCCCTTAGCCTTTCTGAAGGCCAAACTCCTGACATTCGGGAAAAAAGGCGTTAAAGTATTTTATCGGAATTTCTGGCGGGTCGATCTGAGGAAGGCCGATGTCGTTTCCTGCTACCTCTTTCCGGATGTCATGCGTCGTCTGGGAAAGAAACTTGCGGGGGAACTTCTCCCCGGCGCAAGGGTGATTTCCTTCAACTTTCCCATTCCGGGCTGGAAGCCGCAGTCCGTTCTTCATGTCGACTCCAAACTGCACAATGACCCGATCTATATCTACCGCATTCCGGAATCTCTTCCCGATGGCGGAAAAAAT
>MVQR01000547.1 GCA_002067815.1 Syntrophus sp. PtaB.Bin001
TGGGAACACTCAAACGAGCAGCCTTCGCGGAACGTTTTCGTAACCGCGTCCTGCGTGTCCTGGTCGAAGAACGAAAGGATCGGGGCAGCGGTCTGAGAAAGGGATTTTCCGATAACTATCTCCCGATTATCCTGACCAACAGCGACGCCTCGCAGGTCAATCGCCTGGTGGATGTTCAGGTCGAGAAAATCGACGGGACAAGAATTTTGGGAAGGATCATCCCTCATGACTGAAGAACGACGGATCGCCCTGAAAAAGCTCGAAGAGCATCTCTCCTGCCCGTTCAGTAACCTTTCCCTCCTTGATAACGCCCTCGTCCATCGCTCCTATGTCAATGAAAGACTTTCCTCATCCTTAAAAGACAATGAAAGACTTGAGTTTCTGGGAGATGCCGTCCTCGAGTTGTGCATCAGCGATCTGCTGATGAAGAATTATCCGGATTACACGGAAGGCCGGTTGTCGAAGCTCAGGGCTTCCTTCGTCAACGAGCAGCCCCTGGCGGAACTGGCAAGGAATTTTCAGATCGGTGACTTTATCCTCTTGGGAAAGGGAGAGGAAAGTTCCGGCGGCCGTTCCAAAGCCTCCATCCTTGCCAATACTTTTGAAGCCGTTATCGCCGCAGTCTACCTTGACGGGGGTTTTGAGCGCGCTTATGAATTTGTCCGCCGGCTTTTTACCCCCTTCATCGAAGAAGGAAGCCGCAGGATCACGTATCGGGATTACAAGACGGCCCTGCAGGAATTCAGTCAGAACCGCTTCAAGGAAATTCCCCGATATGCACTGATCGGAGAGTACGGCCCCGACCACGATAAAGTCTTCGAGACTCGCCTTACCATCCCGAATGTCATCGAAACAACAGGGACGGGAAAAAGCAAGAAAGAGGCGGAACAAAGTGCGGCCCATAAGGCGCTTGACGAGTTGCTGTGGAATCCCGAGGAGAAAGGCTGAACACCCATGATCCCGCCCCGAATCATCCCGATCTTTCTCCCCTATCAGGGATGCCGGCAGCGCTGTATCTTCTGCAACGAACGGATCACAACGGGCCAATCAACGGCGACGCTAAGCGAAGAAGCCTTTAAGAAGGCCGTTGCGCCTTATTTCGAAGGGCGGAAACCGAAAAACGGCCGGGTACAGATCGCCTTTTACGGCGGGACTTTTACGGGAATGGCGGAAAAAGAGCAGATCCG
>MVQR01000548.1 GCA_002067815.1 Syntrophus sp. PtaB.Bin001
CCCGCCGGTCTCCAGAACTCCTCAATCCCCGTATATACCCTCTACAATCGGGAAGGATCGCACCTTAACATCGGATTCGAACAAATCCCGCCTGCTGTCAATATCCAGCAATATGTTTCATTCTCGATTCAAAATATGTTTCGGGCGGGGATGATCCAGCAGATGCCGCAGGTGACGTACGATCTGCCCTCGGAGACCGCCTTCGCCGTCTATACAAATCCCCAGACGATGGGGCAGTCGTTTCAGAAAGTCATCATCAACAGGGCTCAAAACCGGGTATTCGTTGCAACGGCAAATTACAATCAGATGCTTTCAAATCCGGAAGGCATTCAGGATCTGCTCAACATGATCGCCACTTTCACCCTCTTCTAAAAGCAACGACTAAACCCATGAGAATAGCGCTTTAGATGGAATTGGGATTACAAAAAATCCGGGGGAGCCTGTTGATAATCAAACTTCCCCGGATAGACAACGAATTCTTCTCTGCATGAAATTGGGCCTCCTGATATAAGTTTTGTCAGAGCGGGACTCTTGTTTGTCAACGGACTCTTGCGCGGCAAGATCCTCGCCTGTCAGAGGTCGGTAGGTTGAAACTCTTTCAAAAAGTTCCGCCGACCGAAATTCCAAACGTATTTACTATATCACAAAAAACATCTTGACTCATTATGAACATATGCTTATAAAGCAGCCATGACAAGGCCCAAGAAATCAAGATGCATTGCCTGCAAACCGAACAGTTTCTTTTTCAAACCGCAGGGAATTCCTTTAACGGATCTTGAAGAATCCGTTCTCCTGATGGATGAACTGGAAGCACTTCGACTGGCAGATGTGGAAGGACTCTATCATGAGGAGGCCGCCCTTCAAATGAAGGTATCGCGGGCGACGTTCGGCCGGGTTTTAAGCGAAGCGAGGCATAAGGTCGCCGAGGCTATTCTCCGGGGCAGGGCCTTGAGAATCGATACGTAAGAAAAAGGAGATTAGAAAATGAAGGTATGTTTTGCCGTCCAGAATGACGAGGGAATCGACAGCACCGTTTTTAACCATTTCGGATCAGCCCCCGCGTTTATAGTCGTGGATACCGAGGTTCAAAAGACGGAAGCCGTCCAGAATCAGGACAGGAATCACCTGCACGGAGCCTGTAATCCCATGATGGCCATGGGCGGGCGAAGCGTCGA
>MVQR01000549.1 GCA_002067815.1 Syntrophus sp. PtaB.Bin001
GGGACCCCAACCGTTGCGGATCGCGATGCCTTCCGCCAGGGTGGCTTGGACCTCTTCGCGATGGGCTGGCATTTCATCTCGCTGTTCCAGGGAAACCATCTCCACTTTTGCAGCACCCAGCCGGAGCGCCGTGCGGGCCACGTCAACCGCGACATTGCCGCCGCCGATGACCAAGACGTTTTTTCCTGCGACTTCAGCCTTTGTTTCTTTCTCTGCCGCCCGGCCCAGAAATTCCAGCCCGCTTACGACCCCGGACTTGTCTTCACCGGGAACGCCCAACGTTCTGCCGATTGAGGCCCCGGCGCTGATAAAGAGGCAATCGTTTGCTTTCTTAAGGTCAGCAAGGGATATGTCCTTGCCCAACGTGCAGTTGAAAACCATCTTGACACCTTTACGACGGATGAGTTCCACTTCATAAGCCAGAATGTCTTCCGGAAGCCGGTACCGGGGGATTCCCCGGGCCAGCATCCCGCCCGCTTTGTCGCTTGCCTCATATACAGTAACCGCGTATCCCCGATCCGCCAGGTCTCCGGCGGCGGTAAGGCCGGCCGGCCCGGCGCCGATCACCCCGACCTTTTTCGCATCGGCGGGTGGCGTTTTTTCTTCGGGAAGGGCCAGTTCCCCGGATTTTACCAGCATCATTTCCTGATCGGCGGCAAAGCGCTTCAACTGGCGAATGGCCAGGGCGGAATCGACTTTCGAGCGGGTGCAGGCGCTCTCGCAGGGAGCCGGGCAGACGCGTCCGCAGATTGCGGCGAGAGGATTTCTCTCCCGGATGAGGTTGACGGCCTTCACGTATTCGCCCTTTTTTATCAGCTGGATGTACCCCTGCACGTTGATATTGGCCGGACAGGCGACTTTACAGGGGGAATGGCCCAGCTTGAGAACGGCGGGCTTGTTGGGAATGGCCTGGGCCGAATATTTCTGAATGGCCTTCCTCTTTCCCAGACTGCGGTTGAAGCGGTCTTCGATCTCTACGGGGCAGGCCCGGGTGCAGTCGCCGCAGTCGTTGCAGATCTGCTCGTTGATATATCTCGGCTTCTTTCGCAGCCAGGCCTTGAAATTGCCGGGTGTCCCTTCCAGTTTTTCCAGTTCAGAGAGGGTGTGGATTTCTATATTGTGATTCCTGGCGCACTCCACGAGCTTCGGCGAAACGATGCAGGTCGCGCAA
>MVQR01000550.1 GCA_002067815.1 Syntrophus sp. PtaB.Bin001
AAAGTTCTATTTACTTTTCTTTTTATCTATTAACAATTTCAAGAGCTTATGAGCATAAGGAGCAGCACTGCATATGTCATTATTTGCATATATAGTTGATATTACATAACTTATTGACACAAATTACAGAAACATATATACCGTGGCTGAATTTTAGCTTTTTGCAGAAAAGGCCGCGTCCGTACTTACGATTTTTTGAGCAACATTTCTAAACGTCACGAACCGACCCTGAGAAAAAGCGTTGTCCAATCCTTCGGCTTCCGAAGAATCTCAATTAAGGAGAAACGTTGAGTGGCCTCTGAGAAGATTACATCTCACTTGACGGGAAAAATCAGAAGATGCCGGAGTTGATTGAAAATATCTTAGTGAAAGGAATGTCGTAATTATGGTGGATGTCAACAGGAGAGGTTTTTTGAAGATATCCGGAGCGGTGTTGGCGGCCAGCGGCCTTGGGGTAAGTTTGAAGCCCGTATCCGCCTATGCCCAGCCCCTAAAGATCCAGTATGCGAAAGAAACCACTACGGTTTGTCCATACTGTTCCGTAGGGTGCAGCATCATCGTCTCGTCACGGAAAGGAAAGGTTGTCAACACGGAGGGCGATCCGGACAGTCCCATCAATCGCGGTTCCCTCTGTACCAAAGGCGGTTCCATCTATCAGATGGCGAACAACGAAAACCGCCTTGGCAAACCCCTTTACCGGGCGCCTTATTCCACTGAATGGAAAGAGGTGGACTGGGAATGGGCTGTTGAGCGGATTGCGAAAAATATCAAAACAAGCCGCGACAAGAGCTTCCGGGCAACAAATGACAAAGGCGAAGTCGTGAACCGTACGGAAGGAATCGCTTCCGTCGGCAGCGCCGCCATCGACAATGAAGAGTGCTTCGTTTATCAGAAATTCTTAAGGGGGTTGGGTCTGGTCTATATTGAACATCAGGCCCGTATCTGACACAGCCCGACTGTACCGGCTCTGGGAGAGTCGTTCGGACGCGGCGCAATGACGAATCACTGGATCGACATCCGGAACAGCGATGTCATCTTAATCATGGGCAGCAACCCTGCCTCCAACCACCCCATAGCCTTCAAATGGATCACCGCTGCCGTGGAAAAAGGTGCCAAGGTGATCTGCGTGGACCCACGGTTCACACAATCGGCGGCAAAATCCCATGTCTA
>MVQR01000551.1 GCA_002067815.1 Syntrophus sp. PtaB.Bin001
AAGAACCGCCGCCGCTTCCCCCAGGGAGAGGCCCTGCCGTTCCCGGTCAAAGGGTTTACAGTAGGCGGGATCAACAGCCTTTAAGGCATTGAAGGAGGCATAGGTCGTCCGGCACATCGGTTCCACCCCCCCGGCAATCATCAGCCGGGCGGCGCCGTTACGAAGAAAGTCGCGGGCCATGCCTACAGCCGTCGAACCGGCGGAGCAAGCCGTCATCAACGTGGTCTTGGGCCCCCAAAGCCGGAGTTTAGCTGCAATGACATCGGCCGATGACGAGCAGGAAAGGTTCGCCAGCCGGGAAAAATGGGCACGGCTTCCGCCTTTCTGAAGATATTCGTCAAAAAAGGTCTCCGCTTCGAGTTTCCCCCCCGAGCCGCCGCCGATGATCACACCCGCGTCGATGGATAGTTCTTCAGGCAGGGGAAAAAGCCCGGCATCCCGCAGGGCTTCCAGCGTGGCCGCCAGGGCCATCCGGTCGGCCCGGGAGAGACGCTTCAGCGAATATTCCGGAGGGATCAGCTGGCGCGGATCGAAGTTCTTGAGCTGCGCTCCGGTGTGCGTCCGAAAGGCAGCGGTATCAAAAAGGGTAACAGGACCGATGCCGGACCGTCCCTGCTGCAGGGCCTCGACCAGCTCGGCAACGCTGTTCCCCAAGGCATTGACCGTACCCATCCCGGTAATTACGACCCGGTCATCCTGAACCTCGTTCCTCGACTTCAGCATCGGGCGATGCCCCCTTTGCCTAAAAGACGTTCCGCATTTCCATGGAGAATAGCTTCCTTGGTTTCGTCGGAATAAGGCAAGGCGAGCACCCGGTCTACAAGGCCCTTGACATCGGCCATTCCCGGCCAGTCGCTTCCGAAAATGAACCGGTCTGGAAATTTCTCCAGGTTGGGGAAAAGTCGCGGCAGATGCCGCGTGGCAATTCCTGCGATCCCGATGTGCATGTTGGAATGCCGGGACAGCAGCCAGGCGGCCCGGTCGTACCAGAAAGGCCTGCCGCCGTGTTCCATGACAATCGTTAAATCGGGAAACTCATCCGCTACGTCGTCGAGAAGCAGCGGATCGGCATATTTGATCCTCGTCCCCTTGAAGATCGACGTGCCCGTATGAAACATGATCGGCAATCCCTTCGATTGCACATAATCATAAAAA
>MVQR01000552.1 GCA_002067815.1 Syntrophus sp. PtaB.Bin001
AATGTGGTCGGAGCTCGGTCTTGATCTTCAAGGTCACGACGCATTGCTTTCAGTTCTGGGCAGCGCTTATGCGGACATCTTCCTTTCGCAGAAAAACCGTCCCGAGGGAATGAAATATTTTGACTTTGTCATGAGCGAAGTCCATGGACTGCGCATCAAGGAATTACGGGATGCGCAGATGCAGGGCCGGAAAGTGATCGGTTCGTATTGCGTCTTCGTTCCGGAAGAACTTATTCTGGCCGTGGATGGAGTCTCGGTAGGATTGTGCGCCGGGGCGGAATTCAATTTTGAAGGCGCCGAAGAAATACTCCCGAGAAACACCTGTGCACTGATCAAGTCCGCTTTCGGATTCAAGTTGGGCAAGGTTTGCCCTTACCTGGAAGCAAGCGATATCGTCGTCGGAGAAAATACCTGCGACGGCAAGAAAAAGTCCTACGAGATACTGACTCCTCTGGTTAAGGACCTGTACGTCATGGACCTCCCTCAGATGAAAACCGACATGGGGCGGGCTTTATTGAAGGAGGAATATCGCAAGTTCGCTGAAAAGCTGGAAAAAGTGAGCGGCAAGAAGATATCCCCGGAATCGCTTAAAAAGGGGATCGAAACCGTCAATGCGAAACGAAAGGCCGTGAAAAGGCTTACCGAACTCCGTGCGGCCGATCCGGCGCCGATCTCCGGACTTGATGCACTGCTCGTCAATCAGGTTTTCTTCTATGACGACCCGATCCGCTTTACAGATTCGGTCAACAAGCTCTGCGACGAACTTGAAGAACGTGTAAAAAATGGAATCGGCGTATTCCCGCAAGGTACGACGCGGGTCCTCGTTTCAGGATGCCCGATGGCCGTTCCCAACTGGAAACTGCCCATGCTGATCGAATCGAGCGATGCGGTCATCGTGGGCGAAGAATCATGCGTGGGAGAACGAGGCGCACGATGGCTGACGGAACCGCAGGGCAATACGATAGAGGACCTCCTCGATACCATCACGGAAAGATACTTCAACATCGACTGCGCTGTCTTTACGCCGAATCCCTCACGGGTCGAATATGTAAAGGAAATGGCGAAAAAACTCCATGCCCAGGGCGTGATTCATTACAGCCTGCAATTCTGTCAACCTTACATTGTGGAAAGCGGTCCCGTTGAGAAA
>MVQR01000553.1 GCA_002067815.1 Syntrophus sp. PtaB.Bin001
CAGGGATGCACCATGACCAACAAATACGCCGAGGGGTATCCGGGTAAGCGATACTACGGCGGCTGTGAATATGTCGATATCGCCGAAAATCTTGCGATCGAGCGTTGCAAGGCCCTCTTTGGAGCGGATTACGTGAACGTGCAGCCCCATTCGGGTACCCAGGCTAATATGGCCGTTTATTTTGCGGCTCTTCAAGTGGGTGATACCATTTTGGGGATGAATCTTGCTCACGGTGGTCACCTCTCTCACGGTAGTCCCGCCAATTTTTCGGGTAAACTCTATAATGTGGTTCCCTACGGTGTTGATCGGGAAACGGAAACAATCGATTATAACCAAGTGGAGGATCTTGCCCTTCAACATAAACCTAAACTTATTGTTGTGGGCGCCAGCGCCTATCCCCGGATTATAGATTTCGAGAAATTCCGGACTATTGCCGATAAAGCAGGCGCTCTCGTTGTAGCCGATATCGCGCATATCGCAGGGCTGGTAGCGACAGGATTGCATCCATCACCAGTCCCGGTCTGCGAATATGTCACTTCGACAACCCATAAAACCCTTCGAGGGCCGCGGGGCGGTTTGGTCATGTGTCAGGCCGCCTACGAAAAAACACTTAGCAGTCGAGTGTTCCCCGGCATTCAGGGCGGCCCGCTGATGCATACCATTGCCGCCAAGGCTGTTGCCTTCAAGGAAGCCCTTTCGGAAGACTTCAAGGTTTATCAGCAGCAGATCATAAAGAACGCTCAGGCAATGGCTGAAGAATTGATTCGCCTTGGTTATCGTCTTGTTTCCGGGGGGACGGACAATCATCTTCTTCTCGTCGATTTGACCGATAAAGGAATGACGGGGAAGGAAGCACAGGAACTGTTGGATCAGGCTGGAATTACGGTCAATAAGAACGGCATCCCCTTCGACACCCGCGGCCCCATGGTAACAAGCGGAATCAGGATCGGAACCCCCGCCCTGACCAGCCGGGGGATGAAGGAAGAAGAAATGAGAACGGTCGCCCGTCTTATTGCCGAGATCCTGGGAAATAAGGAAAGCGAAAAGAAACTTCAGGATGTAAGAGAGGAAGTCAGTCGACTTTGCCGCAATTTTCCCTTGTATGCCGAACGGATTGGGAGTGCATGACAACTCATAAT
>MVQR01000554.1 GCA_002067815.1 Syntrophus sp. PtaB.Bin001
TGTTCTACCTGCACGATGCGTCGCGGCATTGCATGTGGTTCCAGAAAATAGGCCAGTTGCTGCCTGATTTGTTCCCTCTCCAGGGAAGCGACCACCAGAGCGACAATTTCCAGACGACGGCCCTGCGCTTCCGGAAGAGCGAGAACAAGTGCATCTTCCACTTCATCGATTTTCTTGAGCTTTTCACGAATTTCAGCCAGGTCGACCCTTTTGCCGGCTACCTTGACAACATCGTCGGCACGGCCCAGTAATTTGAAACTGTCCGGGCCGAGGGGGATCGCCCTATCGCCTGTAGTAAAAAATCCCTCAGAATCCCTGGGAAGGTTGCCCGATAAAAAGGGCGAACGGACACAAAGCCTTTCTCCTGAAATTTTCCAGGCTATCTCGGGGAAAACATTCAACTGTCCCTGGTCGTCCGGGAAATCGTGGAAGGCGATGCCTCCGGTTTCCGTAGAGCCGTAAACCTCAGTAACAGGGAGCCCCGTCTTTTCCTTGAAAAAGAGGGCGTCTGCAGAATCGACCTTGCCGGCGGATGAAAAAGCCCGTCGCAGAGTATGGCGTTCCAGGGCGTTGACGCGCAGAGCACGGTAATGAACGGGCACGCTTATCAGAATAGTTGCTTTGTGGCGGGAAATGCCGGCGATTATTTCTCTCGGGTAGGTAAAGATTTCCGGGAGGATGCGAGCTCCGGAAAGAAAGGGAAGAATGACGGAAAACAGCAATCCGTAAATATGCTGAGGAGGCACGGTGGCGAGAAGGATATCATCCGGGCCGATTCCGAACCGGCCGGCCAGAAAGGCCGCTTCGCCAAGCAGTCCGGCGGGAGTCTTGTCCCAGATCCGTGATGCGCCCGTCGAACCGCCGGTGAAAAGTTTAATTATCGTACCATGAGGATCAAGAACCGGAGTCGGTATTTCTTTGGCAGGGCGGTAATCCGGCGGTGATATTCGTTCCAACTCCGGTAAGTCAATATCTTCCCTGTCGGTGAGAATACCGCCTACGGGACAGACTTCCAGAAGGTCATGCATAACCTGCGGTGAAAAGGCATGAGGCAGGGCCATAGGTGGGCCGCCGGCAAGGGAAGCAAGGAGGGCCGCCATGATCAACCCGCGGTCTTCCGTACAAAGGCACAA
>MVQR01000555.1 GCA_002067815.1 Syntrophus sp. PtaB.Bin001
GGCAGCGACGTCGACCGTCCCAACGGGGCGACAATCTTCTTCAGTTCCGTATCAAAGCTGACAAAGACATCCACGAGCCGTTCCGCCACCTTTTCCGGATCAAGACGCCGGTATAGCCGGGGGTCCTGAGAAGTGATTCCTTTAGGGCAGAGCCCGATATTGCAGATGTTGCAGCGATCCGATTCCGAACCGACGCATCCTGCCGCGGCTTGCATCAGGGATTTTCCCACCTGCACGCCGCTGGCTCCCAACATGATGAGGGCTGCGGCGTTGGCTGCCAGATTTCCGTTTTTGCCGATTCCGCCGCCGGCAAAGAGAGGGAGCTCGTTCTGCTTGCCGATTTTGACCAGAGTCGTATAGGCATCCCGAATATTGCTGGCAATGGGGTGCCCCATGGAGTTCATGGAAACGTTATAGGCCGCTCCTGTTCCTCCGTCTTCTCCGTCAATCGCCAGGGCCGCAGCATAGGGGTTGCGGGTCAGGTTGTTCAGGACCGCCAGGGCCGTGCTGGTCGCGGAGATTTTCGGATAGACGGGAACCCGAAATCCCCAGGCCATAGACATGGACTGGATCATCTTGGCCACTGACTCCTCGATCGAATACTGCGTCTGATGCGTCGGCGGGCTGGGTAGATTGACCCCCGGCGGTACGCCCCGGATGGCGGCGATCAGCTTGTTGACCTTGTACCACATCAGAAGCCCGCCATCGCCCGGTTTTGCCCCCTGGCCGTATTTGATTTCAATGGCGCAGGGATCTTCCTTCATTTCCGGAAGGGCCCTAAGAATTTCATCCCAGCCGAAATAGCCGCTGGCTATCTGGAGGATCACGTATTTCAAAAACCGGGAGCGGAGCAAACGGGGGGGACAGCCTCCTTCTCCCGTGGCCATGCGCACCGGCATGCCCAGTTCTTCGTTTAGATAGGCTACCCCCATCTGGAGACCTTCCCACATGTTGGGGGACAGGGCCCCGAAAGACATGCTTCCCACTATCAGGGGATAGATTTCCCGGACAGGTGGAATCCAGCCGTTTTCCCGCGACGCTTTCAGTGCATCTTCAGGAGACAGAATTCGTCCCAGAAGTGTCCGCAGTTCGAACTCGTGCCGACCGGCATCGAG
>MVQR01000556.1 GCA_002067815.1 Syntrophus sp. PtaB.Bin001
AAACATCGACGAGATCATCAAGGGTTTCCATTTCCAGGTTTCCCGCTCCTCGGACATCTTCAATATCGTCATCGTCCAAAAGAAGGGAATCATCATCGATAACGCCGCTTCTCCCAACATCCTGAAGATCCTTCCCGGGTGGTACAGGGACATCATCAACGCGCCGTCCTTTCTCATATATCCCCTACTCACCCAAAGAGGCTGCATCGGCATGTTCTACGCCGACAAGAAGAACAAAGGCGCCCTGCTTACGGAGGATCAAAAGAACTTCATCGAAGAACTGCGCGACCTTTTTCTTCAGGCAATCACTTGCAAACGGTGAAAGACCCCGGCAAATCGGAATCGGAGTATGTTAACAGCACATTACTCTTGTCTTGCCGCCCATTGATTCCCCTTCCCCGATCGAGTCGTTATTGGCCGAACGACAAAAGGCTCAGAACTCCTGCAGATCACATTGCCGTCCCGATCGCGGACATACACTGTAATGACATACGTTCCGGTTAAGCGTGGCGTGTAGACAAAATCAGGTTTCGTCTGGAAGTGAAGTTTAGTGCGCGGCGGTCCTGGCAGACGTGGCCTGTCGGTCTTCGTGAATGTGAAAGCATAGCGCAGGTTCTGCCCGCTCGCCGTGCAGTGCCAGGTGACCTGACTTCCGGGCTTCTGCGGGCTCCTGGAGCTCGGAAACGGTCTCTGCACATGCAGGGGTGCGAATACTTCCGACTGTAGGACCGTGCAGCCTTCGCCAACCACAAAGAACGAGCCGTTGCCGAAGATGCCCGCATGCAGGCCGTTGCTGGTGCCGCAATGTCGCTTGGTCCAGTTCACACCGTCGGGCGAGGTCGCCATTTGGCCGTCGGAACCCAGCGCCATGAATCCGGGAATCTGAGTGCTGTAATAGACCGCATATCCGCCGTAAATGCCCAGCGAATCGCTCTGAAGCGTCCAGCTCTGGCCGTTCGTCGAGGTGAGCACCTGGCCGGAATCGGCAACGGCGACGAACCGGCCGTCACCGAATGCGATGCCGCGCAAAGTTGCCGTTGTACCCGAACTTCGTTTAGTCCAGCTTAGCCCGTCGTCCTGCGACATCAAAATCGTGCCGCCCTCGCCC
>MVQR01000557.1 GCA_002067815.1 Syntrophus sp. PtaB.Bin001
CAAACCTCGCCTTAAATCTATCTCTTTATTGTGCAGAGCCGCCTTTATCATACGAAGCGTTGAAAGACGCACTTTGTCTTGTTTCTTGGCTGCCGCCATTAGCTCATTTTCCACTACTTCCGTAAAATTCATTGTATTTCCCTTTCCATAATTATCAGTTCAATTCTTGTGGAAGTTAAAAAAGATTTATTATTTGATTCTTCAGTGAAAAAAAACAACCAACCTATAATTAGAAATGATCGAATGTTTAATATATTATCAGATAATTAGGTAACTCGAACAAAATCCGAAGGTTCCTGTGCATTCTGATTTCTGAATTATGAAGAATTGCATCAAATTAACGAAAGATATATTCTTCGCGGGATTCTTTGGCACACTAACTTAAGCCGATTACGGAACAATTTTTTTAAATTTAATTCTAAATAGAGACTTGTCAACTAATTACGGAAGAATTTATCCCAATTCGTCTTTCAGCATGTGTCCGCCTAAAACATGCATATGGAGATGATAAATCAGTTGCCCGCCCTCCTTATTGCAGTTGATCACGACGCGAAATCCTTTTTCGTCAACAGACTTAAGTTTTGCAATTTTTTGGGCGGCATTGATCATATGAATGACATCAGCCATTGAATCGGCGGAAACATCCATCAATGTGGAAATATGATTTTTAGGAATAACAATTACATGTACAGGCGCCATGGGGTGAATGTCTTCAAAAGCAAGGACATAATCATCCTCATAAACCTTGGTACTGGGAATTTCACCTTTGATAATCTTACAAAACAAGCAATTTTCTGTCATGCCTAAGTTCTCCTCACTTTGAAAAAATACCCAATTTGAGATTACCTTACACTTATGACTCTTCTTCACATCTACTGACGCGACACTCAGACATTTTTTGCCAGACTTACAGCCTCTTCGAGTTTGACAGTACCCGAATACAGGGCCTTGCCGACTATAACACCCGTGATACCGGCCCTTTCCAACGGAATGAGCTTCTTGATATCTTCAATTGTAGCTACCCCCCCGGAAGCAATTACAGGAATATCAATCTCTTCGGCAAGACTTCTCGTACTTTCGACATTAACGCCTGTCTGCATG
>MVQR01000558.1 GCA_002067815.1 Syntrophus sp. PtaB.Bin001
GCCCTGGCAGCCTGGGGAACGAAGGAACTGGATACGGAAAAAAGCGCAGTCACGTTTGCCAGAGAAGTGGATCGAGGCGGTTATAAGGTTGTTACGACAGAGGAACTGAAAAGCTGGATCGACAAAAAGACCCCGATGTTGATCGTCGATACCATGCCCTATGAATCTAGTTACAAGAAACAGCATATTCCGGGAGCGGTGCAGATGGAATTTCCCATTCCCGAAATGACCAGTTTGGATGCCGGTAAAAAGGCCGCGCTGGAAAAACTCCTGGGACCGGATAAAGACCGTTTGATCGTTTTTTACTGCGGTTTTGTGAAATGCACCCGGAGTCACAACGGCGCCATGTGGGCCGTTAAACTGGGCTACAAGAACGTTTATCGTTATCCCGGCGGAATCAAGGCTTGGGATCAGGCAGATTATCCCATAGAAGCTGCAAGATAGTTTAATCATAAAGGAATTATCGAGATGAGAGATCGAATTCCGACAGTTCCTTCCTGGAAATTTTCCCGGCGGGACTTTCTTCGTTCTCTGCTTATTGTCAGCGGGGCTGTCATCATCGGACCGCAGGGTCTTTTGGAGGCAGCCCCCTCCTTTCCCGGGAGTAATGACTGGCCGGAGGACTGGCCGACGCGCGGCAACCCTCTGGAGGCTGACACACAAAAAAAAATCGTAAAGATGTATACGGAACTTCGTCTGCGGCACCTTACGGAAACTACCCCTCACTGGGGGATCGGCTATTCCGGAGGAAAATTTGCCGACAAGTTCATTCTTGCATCACCTGCTAATCCCTTAGCTTTCCATGACACTCTGGTGCGGATCGGGGCCAGAGCCGGAAACAATCTCCCTCTTGACGGTTACGGTAAATTCGTCGGCGGTGATCGCCTTGCGGTATCCGCACAATGGCTGGGCCTCAGGATGCCGCTGAGCATTCACGATATCTTCTACGATTCGGCAGGAAAGGGTTTCGATATCCGTTTCGGCGGAAACAGGACTGCGGCGGCGGAAAAGAAAACCGGCTGCCTCACTTGCCTTGAATCCTGCCCGATCGGCATCACGAGCAACGCCGTCTATCCCCATCTCAGCACCATAAAGAGAAT
>MVQR01000559.1 GCA_002067815.1 Syntrophus sp. PtaB.Bin001
GGAAAGCGTGCGGTCCCCTTAACGCATCATGGCTTAATTCCAGGCCGTCGACGCTTACCTGAAAGTGCAGACGGTCTTGAGGAAAGGAACGAAATTTGTCTTTTTCTTGGGCGATAAGGGACAGGTTGGTCAAAACAACAACATGGGCATCGGGAAACTGAAAGATGTTTCCGATGCTTTTGAAAAAGGACTTGGCAAGAAGAGGTTCTCCACCGGTAAAAAAGAAGAGCCGGCAGCCCAGTTCGCAGGCCTCTTGAATAATTCCGTCGCAAGCCTCCTGCCCGAGCTCGTCTCGGTCACGGGGCGAAGACTTGAACATGCAATGTCTGCACTCCATGTTGCAGCGGTTGGTAATGTGAATCCAGCATTCCTTCAAAGCATCCAGACTCAGATATTCGGAACGGGATCGGTATCTTACCCCTGTCCGGCCGTTGAGTCTTTTTAGTAAGTGATGAATATCGCGAGGGGTCTCTCCGCCTTCCAATGATTTAGCCAATGCCTTGTCGGCTGTTTGATTCGGTACGAACCAGTCAGGAACATCCGGCCGGACATAAATCGGGGTATCATCAAATTCAACGCGTTGCCATTCTTCTGTCAATTTCATTTCTGATCCGTACTGGTAATCGTATAGAAGTTACGACTGCCGGAAACAACGGAATGTACCATCCCCAGTTCGACCAAAGTGTTGAGGAGCTTTAGCGTTTCCGTTACATGGATGCCGAGACCGGTTGCGATATCCTCGGAAGTGCAAGGACGTCTGCGCAGCAGTGCCAGGATGTCTTCTTCTCTCCCTGCGGAAAGGGCCTCTGCTTCAGGGCGATCTCGGCCTTCCTTGCTGATGATGTCCACAAAACCGGGGAATAAACCCTTTAATGACCGCAGATCATCTCGGGAAAGGGGAAAGGCGAATTCTTCGGCGGGGGGCCGACAGACGGTGTTCAGCTGAACGCGCGCCGGTTTGATTCGCCCGACGAGTGCGGCGATTTTCTTGACAGGATAAGCCATGCCGGTCACTCCTTTGAGCAGCAGGACTTCAAGCCAGACTTTCCCTTGAAAACGCCGGGAGAACTCGATCAAACCATCCACCACCTGTTC
>MVQR01000560.1 GCA_002067815.1 Syntrophus sp. PtaB.Bin001
GTTGAATTCCAGAGGTCAAACTTACTCCACAACGGCATGTCCATCAGGTAGGGTTCCACAAAGGAAATTTCATAGAGACTCGTAGAAGAACCAAGATTGGCCCTGACGCTTAGGATCTGCCCCCTGCCGAAAAGGTTCTGCTGTGAAATCTGTGCCGTCATTATTGCGTGATCCATAGCACTGTAACCGGCGCCGATACTGAACATACCAGTCGGTTTTTCCTTGACGCGTATATTCACGTCAGTCTTAGTTTCATCAGGTCCCTTTTCCGTCTGAAAGTCGATCTCCTCAAAATATCTTAATCTGTTCAGATTTTCGTAGCTCGCTTTTAATTTGGAACTGCTGTACAGCTCCCCTTCCGTAATCGCCAGTTGTCTTCGAATGACTTTGTCCCGCGTCTTGGTGTTGCCGCTGATATTAATCCGGTTGAAATAGACGTGCCTCCCCTTGTTTATATCAAAGGTTATATCCACTGTCTGGGTTTTTTCCTCAGGCACTATACGGGGCGTAATATCGGCGTAGGCATATCCTTCATCGTTGCAAGCCTGGGTCAGGTATTCGATATCCTTGAGAATCGCTTCGCGATCGTAATGCTCTTTCTTGGCAATTTTCAGTTTTGCTATCAAATCATGTCGGGAAAGTGTTAACTCATCTCCCGTAATATTGACTTTCCCAACACGGAATCGTTTTCCTTCCGTAATGGGAATCTTGATATAAATTCCCTTCCGGTCATGGGTGACTTCGGGTTCACCAACCTGGGCATTCATGAAACCGTTGTTCAAATAGAAAACATTCAACTTGGCGACATCCTGTTTTAACACATCCTTTTTGAGAATGCCGGAATCCGTAAAATAATGCAGGATACTCTTTTCCGATGTACTCAGCATATTACGAAGTTCCTTATCGCTGAAAGTATGATTCCCTTCAAAACTTATTTTCTCGATAAACAGCTTTACGCCTTCGGAAATTTCAAAAGTGACCCGCATATCCTTGGGACCTGATTTTTCAATCCGATACCGGATTTCGGCATTGTAATATCCTTTATTATCATAAAGTTCCTGAATTTTCTGGACATCGGCTTT
>MVQR01000561.1 GCA_002067815.1 Syntrophus sp. PtaB.Bin001
ACTTGTAAATTTTCTGGAGATACGGCAATCGGAGGATAAAATCATGAGCGAAGAACACGTGCTGTACGGCGTTGATAACAATTGCGCCCTGATCACCCTGAACCGGCCGAAGGCAAAGAACGCCTTCAGTCCGGAGATGATTCGGCTCTGGCGCCAATACCTGGAAGAGGCGGGCAGAGATGACCGGGTCAGGGTCGTAATCCTGACCGGCAACGGCGACACTTTCTGTTCCGGCGGCGATATCCGGGACATGGCCGAGGGAAAGCTCCGTTCCTGGGACATGAAAAACTACCTCTGGGAAGGGGTTCACCGCATCGTCCTGGCCATGGAAGACCTGGATAAACCAGTTATCGCGGCAATCAACGGGTCAGCAATGGGTGCGGGACTGGATATGGCGCTCATGTGCGACCTGCGAATCTGTTCCGACAAGGCAAAGCTTGCCGAATCATATATCCTTCTGGGCGTCGTACCGGGTGATGGCGGAGCCTATTTCCTACCGCGGCTGGTCGGCACGGCCAAAGCCCTGGAGCTTTTTCTGACTGGCGATCCCATTTCCCCCGAAGAGGCCCTGCGGCTCGGCATTGTGAACCGAGTCGTGCCCCATGACCATCTCCTGGAAGAAACAAGAACCCTGGCGGAGAAGATAGCGAGTCGGCCGCCGCTGGCCGTCCGCCTGACGAAAAGGGCCGTCTATCAGGCACAGACCAGCACCCTGAGGGCGCACCTCGATTACATATCCTCCCAGTTGTCCCTACTCACCGAAACGGAAGACCATCTTGAGGCGGCCAAGGCATTTCTGGAAAAGAGGAGACCTGTTTTCGTGGGCAGATAAGAGGAAAACCGTTGAAAAGCGATTTCATAAAATACCGGCTTCCCGCGATACTCTGGATGGGTTTCATCTTCTGGATGTCCACGGGGACTTTCTCCGCAGAGCATACCTCTCGGTTTATCGTGCCGGCCCTGCACTTCCTCTTTCCTGCGCTGGCATTGTCGGATCTTTATCTGTTTCACGGCTGGATCAGAAAATTCGGCCATTTATCCGAATATTTCATCCTGGGACTGCTATTCTTCCGCGCCTTT
>MVQR01000562.1 GCA_002067815.1 Syntrophus sp. PtaB.Bin001
TTTAGCTATTGCAGTTTTTATTTTCTATGCAGTGTTAACCGGTAAAGTAGGAAGAGAAGCCATGCCTATTGCGGGTATCTGGTTGATAGGTGGTTTCTTCGTGCAGGTGATTGTAGGGGTCATCGAGTTGAGATTGGGAAGTTCCGCCGGTGGAAATACCTTCACCTGGTTCAGTGCTTACTTCATGTTGGTAACTGGTTCCTTATGGATTTTTCAATATTTTGCCGGTGTACACGGGTGGAAGATTGATCCCCGTATAACCGGATGGGCCTGGTTAACCATTACTCTTGTCTTATGGCTGGAATTTCCGGCATTCGCCAAATCCATGCCTTTGACCGTATTTGCATTGATAGTTCCTATGTGTTTGGCTTTGCCATTCATTACGGGCATATACATGGGCTATCTTGATCATAAAACTTATGCCCCGATCGCCGGCAATCTGGCCGGGTTAGCTGGGATATTTGCCATTTACTCTACTGTGGCGCTACAGACTAACATGGTCTTCGGCAAGCAGGTATTCCCCTTTCCGGGTCCGATAATCAAATAAAATAAATTCGGAACCGTCAGAGAGCTATGATAATCCCGGGTTTTCCTCACCTCATCCATGGGTCTCTCCTCCCCATCCATCCCCCGGATGAACAAGGGAGGGGAATCCGGGATTATTACTCACCTCAAGCAAACTTCATTCATTATAGAAAAAGCCAGGGAAAATGTTCAAGAGCCTAAGTGTCTGTGATTTTACACCTAAGGAAGAGATAGAGAATAGACTGGATTCCTTAAGAAGCAAAATGGCAGACAAAGGGATCAGTTTTGCGGTTATTCTCCAGAATGTGGATCTCTTTTACTTTACCGGTACCTTGCAGAAAGGGGTTCTTTTCGTTCCTCTGAACTCTCCCCCCATTTTTTTTGTAGAAAAGAACCTGTTCAGGGCTCTTTATGAGTCACCTCTGGAAATCATCCCCATAAAGAAGAAAAAAGAAGCCAGGGAAATCCTCAGGGAAAAAAATGTGCTGAAAGGCACCGGTGCCATGGAACTCGACGTAATCCCTGTTCTTCTCTTTGAA
>MVQR01000563.1 GCA_002067815.1 Syntrophus sp. PtaB.Bin001
ATGGAGAATCATCATGAAGGCTGCGTCAATCGGTTTGGAAGAGGCCTTACAATTGACCCTGAAAGGCATAACACCACTGTCTGTTGAGAATGTTTCCCTCGTTGAAAGCGTCGATCGTGTAGCGGCCTCAGATCTATACGCCCTTGTTGATTCTCCCTCCATGGATTCCTCACGAAAAGACGGCTATGCAGTTTTATCCCGTGAGATACACGGTGCAAGTGTCGAAAATCCGGTTAAGTTACGTCTTGTGGGTTCCATAGCTGCAGGAGCAGCGATCGACATCCGGGTCAACCCCGGTACAGCCGTGCGGGTGTTGACAGGGGCTCGTATCCCTACCGGAGCTGACGCCGTAGTGGCGGATGAGTATGCAAAAAGGGTGAAGGGTGATGTGCTGGTATCGTCATTTGCTGAGCCAAAGAATATCTTAGCGCGTGGCGGCGATGTGGCAGCCGGCAAATGTATCCTCCAAACAGGCCAAAAAATATCGCCGGTGATGGCAGGTCTTCTTGCCGCGGCAGGGCATAGCAAAGTGTCTGTATTTAGAACTCCTGTTGTCGGAATTGTCGGAACAGGCGACGAGATCGTCGAATCGGGGCAACCACTGGTGGAAGGTAAGCTCTATGCTAGCAATATAGTGACCCTGGCCGGATGGTGTAATAAATATAAAATGAAGAGCAGTATGGCAATTGTGAAAGATGATTATGCCGCTCTCACTAATACCCTGAAAAACTTAGCCGAAGAAACGGATGTATTGATTACAAGCGGAGGGGCATGGATGGGAGATTATGACATAGTAACTTTGGTTCTGAAAAATCTAGGCTGGGAAAAGGTATTTCATCGAATTCGGTTAGGGCCGGGCAAGGCGGTTGGTTTTGGGATGTTGGGTAAAAAACCCGTATTTGTTTTGGCTGGTGGGCCGCCTTCCAACCTCATGGGTTTTCTGCAAATTGCCTTGCCCGGACTTCTTGCTCTTTCAGGCCACAAAGACCGGGGCCTGCCAAAGATTAAAGCAAGGCTTGCTTCTGAAATAAGGGGAAGCAGTATCGATTGGACGGATTTTTTC
>MVQR01000564.1 GCA_002067815.1 Syntrophus sp. PtaB.Bin001
AACGGCAGGGCCGTGAAGGTGACGGGAAAGATTCTCGACATGAGGATAACGAGCGGCGCCGCGAGGTTCTGGGCGGGAGGGCTTGCCGGTGCTTCACACATGGATATATACGTAAAGGCGACTGATACAAAAACGGGGAAGGTCATCCTCGAGAAAATAATTATGTCGTCCAACAACCCTATGGCCGCCGCCTGGAGCTTCGGCAGCAGCGACCGGTCTCTCCCGACGGATATGGCGCAGATAATGAGCGCCTATCTCAGCACGGTGATACCTTCCAAACAGTAAACTCACCTTTTTTCGTCGAAGAACAAGAAGGCCGGGATGATCCCGGCCTTCTTGTTCTAAGATTAACGTCCTTTAGATTTTTCAGGTTATTCCAGTTCCAGATCAAAGATGATATAAAGCGTTCCACGTCCCTTTGTGACGGTTTGAGTTAGAGTAAGTTTATCTAACTTACTCAGAAGTCGGCAAGGCAGAGGCGACGCAGGTATACTATAGCGTATGTCAAGGAGCCGATAACGAAGCCAACGAAGATAGCGCTTTGATATTGAATTGGAATTACAGCTTTTCTACTTTGTAGCCCTTCCTTTTCAGAGACTCCAGTATGCCGTCCGGTCCGACCAGGTGAGCAACCCCGACAAGGATGAATTCTTTTTCCGGTGTCTGCTGATAGGCATCGATTCTGGTCAGCCAGTTCTGATTGCGGTCGGTCAGCAGTCTTTTATAAAGCCGCGGTGATTTCTTGATTTCAGCGACCATCAGATCGTTGAGCTTCTTCACGTCGCCCTTTTTCCACGCACCAATCATGCTTTCATAACCCTGCTTGATGGTCTTGAGTTCTTTTATCGTGTTGGCAACAAATGCGTCTTCGTCGCCCTGTCCCATCTCCACGACATAATCGATCTGTTCATCGACTGTCTCAAGGCCTTCCACTGCCTTCATGTCCTGCTTTGCCGACTGGTAGTAGGTCATATCCACGCCGTCCATTGTGACGTTCATCTTTGTCAGTTCGAGCACTTCCATCATCATGGCGATAATGGACGGCTTGAACTTTTTCAGCA
>MVQR01000565.1 GCA_002067815.1 Syntrophus sp. PtaB.Bin001
AGGCAGCACAAGTGCCAATGCCGCGATGCATAAGGGAAAGACGATGAGAAAAATCAGTGTATTCACCGGACTCTCCTCTCATTATTCCAATTTCAGATCAAAGATGATAGCAAGGCGGCAAGTTAGAGGCGACGCAGGCATACATGGACGTATGTCGAGGAGCCGATAACGCAGCCAGCGAAGCTAGCGCTTTGATATGGAATCGGAATCAGATGATTTTGTTGCCCCCTTCGTAAATGTGGATAATATTGACCGGACACGTCTCGGCAGCTTCCTGAATACAACCGAGTTCATCGGTTTCCAGTTCGTCGTTGCTTCCCACCCGCATTGAACCAGTTATCTGTGCCCAGTCATCATCAGCCATCTCAAAGTAATCGGAACAGGCGCCGATACAGCCTTCACAGGCGATACACTCTTCTCTTTCCAGGACAACTTTATACTTTGCCATGATGTTCTCCTTTCGCTTTCATCGCCATTCTTCAGACGATGACGGCTTTATGGTTTTCCCCTGCTATCCCGCACTGCCCGTTCCGGCCAGTTCTCGGATGGCCCTTGCATATTCCTGAATGAGACCGTCGAAGAAGGCGCGGTCGATCGGTCCTTTAAGGGTTTCTATCTCATAGAATCGCTCCGGCATGATAATGTCCTCGGGTTTGAAACCGCAGGCAAAACGGGTCTTCCAGCGGAGCTGCTGAATGTGCCTGGCAACAGGCCCGAGGTTCTCGGCAAGAGTGCCGTAGCCCACCGTCTTCAGGCAGGTTGCGAGCAGTTCATCCGTATAGACGTTGCGGGCAAAGAGACAGGCGACCATCGAGGTGAGAAGGACCCTTCCCTGTTCATCCTTGAGCAGAAAATCGATAGCCTTGGCCATGTCTTTGCTCTTTTCTTTCTGGTCGTATGCATAACCGCCGCTATCCAGGTGGGAGTGTCGGAGCCCGAGAGCTTGCGAAGTAAAGAAAACCTCACCCGTCGCATATCCCGCCATCTCCTGGCCGAGCACACAGGCATATTCCTTACCGCCATAGTGCTCCGCCGCCTTCAGCGTTCCCTGTCCAAGGAGA
>MVQR01000566.1 GCA_002067815.1 Syntrophus sp. PtaB.Bin001
CTCAGAACGCTGATCAAAGTAATGATCAGAGTCTGAAATCCGAAGATAAAAACTGATAAAATAAGGGGTGGCAACAAACAGGCATTCACGGTCCACATGATCTTGGCCGTGGATTCACGGCTCTTGACATGAGGCGAGAGGGAGACAGTCAGTGCCGGTAATGGATTTTCTGAAATCTGAGTATCTTTTACTTGCTCCACGATGGCTTGGCTCCTTATCTATATAAACTATCTTTTTGCCTTTTGCTTGGCCAGGCGGATGAATTGGACAAGCGGCCTCTTGGATGGACATACAAAAGCGCAAGAGCCGCACTCAAAACAGTCAAACACACCAAATTGGGCGGTATCGGCAGCCCGCCCGGCTTCCACGTATAGGGCAATCTCATTGGGAGAAAGACCCATTGGACACGCATCGAGACACCATCCGCATCGAATACAGGGTCCATAGGGTGACTCATCAATTTCATCATGGGTCAGGAACAGAACACCGGAAACAGTCTTCGTTACAGGAATGTCCAAAGTGGATACGGAGAACCCCATCATGGGGCCGCCCATGACGATCTTGGCCAAATCAGCCTTAGTGCCGCCCAGGTACTGGACAATATCTTTAACGCGCGTTCCAATTCTAACCTGGAGGTTGGCCGGCCTGGCAATGCCTCTGCCGGAAATGGTGATGACCTTTTCATAAAGCGGCTTATTGAGAACAACCGCATCATAAATGGCTTTGGTTGTACCGATGTTCTGAACAATTACACCGACATCGAAAGGAAGCCCACCACCGGGCACCTTTCTTCCAGTAACGCTTTCGATCAGCTGTTTTTCAGAACCTTGAGGATATTTAACCTGGAGGGCATCGATTGAGATTTTCATGCCGTCAAGCTTCTGCTTCTCAACGGTCTTTCGGAGAACTTCAATCGCGTCTTTTTTATTGGCTTCAACGCCGATGTGTCCCTCGGTAATTCCTAAAACACGAAGGAGAATCTTTGCACCTTCAATAACCTCTTCGGGTTTTTCAAGCATTACCCGATGGTCGGTAGTCAGGTAAGGTTCGCATTCCGCTCC
>MVQR01000567.1 GCA_002067815.1 Syntrophus sp. PtaB.Bin001
CAGGGCACTCATGAAAATATAATGAAAACGGTCAGGGAAATGGACCGTAGAGGATTCCCTTACGGCATCAGGCTGACCGTCACGGACGAATCCACCGATTCTCTGCCGGAGAGTATCGAATTTCTCTGCCGGCAGACCGCCTGCAAAACCTTTCAGGTGGAACCGGCCTTTGATCACGGTCGGGCGCAACGGAACGGAACGGCGCTTTCAAACGACTACTCTTTTGCCGCGGCATTTATGGAGGCCTATGACATTGCCGCTTCTTCCGGCAGACATTTGTATTATTCCGGCGCCAGGCCGTGGGTTGTCACGCCTTGTTTCTGTCAGGCCCTCGATAAGGCCCTCATTGTTGCGCCCGACGGCCTCGTTACTTCCTGCTATGAGATTTACAGCAGCGAACACCGCCTTGCGGAGAATTTTTTCTTCGGGTCCCTTTCTGAAAAGGGGAAGCTAGTTGTCAACTCTGAAGTAAGAAAGACACTCCGGGCAAAGATAGAGGAACGGCGCATTTTCTGCAGGGACTGTTTCTGCTACTGGCACTGCGCAGGTGACTGCCCGTCAAAGACTTTAACGCCGGGAAAAGACGGCCATCTGCGGTTTGGCAGAAGATGCGATCTGAACAGGAGAATAACAGGCGAGCTGCTTGCCCATTATATAAGCGATGCAGGAGGGGTCTGGCATGGGCATTCCAATTTCATATCAGAGTGCTAGCTTCGCCGGCTGTATTATCAACTCCTCGACGCCGCCTTCGCCTTGCTGTCATCTTCGATCTGAATTGGAACAAGGCGCAGGAGACAAATTCTATCCGGAGGTTTGAAAATGAGTGAGGGTAAAAAGGACGACCGTTTGAAAAACATCCCTCAGGAAGATGACGAAAAACCTGAAGTCTACGCGGTAACGAAAGACAATGATGGGACCAAGGTAAGCCGCCGGGCTTTTCTCGGCAGTATGGGCATAGGTGCGTTGGCTCTGGTGGGTGGGAAGAAGGCTTCTGCCGACGATAAAACGGGACAGGGAAGCGGCGTTTTGAAGGCGCATTTATACGACGTCAATAC
>MVQR01000568.1 GCA_002067815.1 Syntrophus sp. PtaB.Bin001
CGTCTGACGGACGGGCACGGACGCACCGTCGATTTCAAGAATACGATTGTTATTCTGACGTCGAATGTGGGCAGTCATTGGATCCAGGATATTTCACTCACTGCAGAAGATAAACGGATAAAAACGATGGAAATTCTCCGATCCACTTTCAAACCGGAATTTTTAAACAGGATTGATGACATCATCATCTTTCGATCGCTTACAGTTGAGGATATTGACAAAATAATCAACATTCAGATCAACCTGCTTCAAAAACGGTTGGAAGAGCGCAAACTTTTCCTCGAATTGACAGAAAAGGCCAAAAATTATATATCTCGGGAAGGTTACAGTCCCATATACGGAGCAAGACCTCTGAAGCGCGCCCTTCAAAAACTACTCCTGGACAATCTTTCCATGAAGATTCTTGAAGGAAATTTCGTTGAAGGGGACCGCATCCTGGCGGATGTCGACGATCGGGGTGAGATTAATTTTATGAAGAAGAATATCAACTCTTAATTTGCTTTTTCCTCACACCACAATATTAAAGGTGTGAGGAAATCAAAATTGAACTTGGATATAAGGAGCAAAATTAATGAATACAGTCAAGACAGCACTGCTGTTGGGAGTTATGACGGGGCTTCTCATGTTTATCGGAGGTTTTATCGGCGGGAAGCATGGCGTCACTATCGCTTTTATACTGGCCATGGTCATGAACTTCGGAAGCTATTGGTTTTCCGACAAACTGGTCCTCAAAATGTACAATGCTCAGGAAGTTTCGGAAGACCAGATGCCGGAGCTCTATCGCATGGTAAGAAATCTGGCAATACGGGCATCACTGCCCATGCCTCGTCTCTATATCGTTCCTGGTGAAACACCCAACGCCTTCGCCACGGGGAGAGATGAACACCACGCCGTGGTGGCGGTAACGGAAGGCATCCTGAGAATTCTCAGCAGGGACGAGTTGGAAGGCGTTATCGCCCATGAACTTACACATATCAAGAATAAGGATATGCTCATCGGCTCCATTGCGGCCACGTTGGCCGGGGCAATCGTCATGCTGGCCAATATGGCACA
>MVQR01000569.1 GCA_002067815.1 Syntrophus sp. PtaB.Bin001
GTTGATCCCGCCTACTGTAAACCCTTTGACCGGGAACGGCAGGGCCTCTCCCTGGGGGAAGCGGCGGCGGTTCTTATCCTTGAGCCATTGTCGGACGCCCTTCGCCGCGGAGCGAAGATTTACGGAGAAATGCTGGGATACGGAGTGACCTGCGACGCCCACCACATGACTGCCCCAGACATCGAAGCCTCAGGGGCCGCACGGGCCATGAAAGCGGCCCTGGCCGATGCCGGAGTGGAACCTGAACGGGTGGATTACATCAACGCCCACGGTACGGGAACCCCGGCCAACGACGTTACGGAAACCCGGGCGATCCGCTCAGTTTTCGGGAAGCAAGCCTACTCAATTCCCGTCAGTTCCACCAAGTCGATGACCGGTCATACCCTGGGGGCCTCCGGAGCGCTGGAGGCTTTGATTTCGCTGCTGGCAATCGATCGGACCTTCATCCCGCCGACGATTTCCTATCAAACGCCCGATCCGGAATGCGACCTCGATTATGTAATCGATGGTCCACGGCAAGCAACTCCGGATATCGTACTTTCCAATTCTTTTGCCTTCGGCGGCAACAACACTACGGTTATTTTCGGGCGGTACCGGGAAGAAAGAAAGGCAAAAGGATGGACGTCATGAACCGGCGGGTGGCGGTTACCGGCATCGGACTTATTTCCCCTCTCGGGGTGGGGAAGAAGGAATTTTCGCGACGGCTCTTTGCCGGAGAGTCAGGCATTGCCGAGATTGCGTCATTCGATACATCAGCTTTTCCCTCGCATCGAGGGGGCGAGGCGCGGGACTTCGAACCGCGGGATTTTATCGCTCTGAGAAGCCTGCGCAGGATGGACCGCCTCTCCGCCATGGTGGTAACTTCGGCGCGGCTGGCCCTGGAGGATGCGGGACTGGAAGTCACGGAAAAAAACCGTGACCGGACGGGGATCGTCCTGGGAACGGCCTTCGGCGGAACGGATGTGAAAACTACCTGTGCCCGGCTTCTTGCAACGAAAGGCCCGGCGGGTATGAATCCGTTGCTGGTGCCCAACTCGGTGATGAACGC
>MVQR01000570.1 GCA_002067815.1 Syntrophus sp. PtaB.Bin001
CTTTCACAGAGAAAATCTAAGGAAGAAACTGGGCTTGAACAAGACGAAGGTCAATCTTCAGACTTTTTTGATGTTCCTTTCGAAAAAAGACAACTGAAGGATATTATTAATAATTATTTTAATGATCAATCTTAGTCCGCTGATTCATTAATCGCTTTTTCCAGAATGGCAAGCCCTTCTTCCATTTCTTCCCTTTGTATATTGAGTGCCGGAAAGATCCGGATTATGTTTCCCAATGTCTGCCGGACGAATAAGCCCTGAGCAAGACAGGAATCATTTATGCGGGATGCTGTTGACTCGTTGCTGAATTCCAAAGCCAACAGAAGTCCCTTGCCGCGGACATCCGTGATGACCGAAGGCCGGGCAAGCTTCCATTTCGTCATCCTGTCAAGAGCGAGAGCTCCCATTTGAACGACATTGGCTGAGATGCCGGCGTTGATAAGATGGGATATGACGGCATAGGCAACGGCGCAACCAAGGGGATTGCCGCAGTAAGTACCGCCGTGATCTCCATATCCCAGCTTCGAAGAGACGGCTTCAGACATTGCAAAAGCCCCGAAGGGAAATCCACCGGCTATGCCCTTTGCCATCGTAAGAAAATCGACTTCAGCATTCAATTCATCAATGACAAACATCGGCCCGGTGCGGCAGAATCCGGTAGTGACTTCATCAACTATAAGCAGGGTTCCATTGGCGCGGCAGAGCCGTCCTGATTCTCTAAGGTAGGAATCGTGAGGTATACGAACCCCGCCTTCACTTTGAACCGGTTCCAGAAGGACCGCAGCCACGTTTTCATCCATAACTGCTTCAAGAGCGGCGATTTCTCCATAGGGAACAAAGCGTGCACCTGACGAGGAATTGGAAGGGTTCTGTCCCTTGGTTGCACTTGTAGCTGTCGGTGTACTGATCATCCGTCCGTGAAAACCTTGAAGGGCAGAAACAACATCTGTCCTCCCCGTTGCTTTGCGAGCGAGTTTTATGGCCGCATCATTGGCCTCCGCCCCGCTGTTGGCGAAGAAAACGCGTGTCAGATTGGCAGGCAGTATC
>MVQR01000571.1 GCA_002067815.1 Syntrophus sp. PtaB.Bin001
TCACATCAGAAGAACTGAAGAAGGATCACATTATCCCAAGCATTTTCGATCCAACCGTTCAACCACGGGTCGCCGCAGAAGTGATGAAAGCCGCACGCAAGTCCGGTATCGCCCGTTCCCGCAGGATTTATGTTTCACCAACAGATTGAATTTAGCTTCTTGATCATGGTTTCCAGGGAGTAAGAAAACTTTTCAGGAAGAAGTCCAGATAAAGAAAGACCTTGGTTATTAAAAATCAGGAGACCGGCTTGGAAGTCAGGGTGTGGGTACCGAAACGCGTGGCAAATACGCTTCCTATGCCGATTACCAAAGCAACAATCTTGATCATCCATCCTAGGACAGGAATCCAGCCTACGATCCATAACAGTAGCAATCCCCAAAATGTTTCCTGAAGAGCCCTTTGATTTTTCTTATTGAACATTGCCAGAAGTTTCATCCCGATCAATCGGGCGACGGCAACCAGCCCCAAAAGCGCCGCACAAACAACTAATGTAATTTCCAAGGGAACCAGGACAATCCCCACCACGGATATAGTCAACAAAACCGCAAGGGGAACAACCAGAATTAGGACCAGAATGCCCCAGAGCCCTGCCTGAATCAGATGGCTTTGGATGGCCTCGGTGATACGGTTTACCGGCTTCGGCATCAAAGTAACGATCAGCAGGGACAGGATCAGAAAACCCACAAAGAACAGGATGGAAATAATAGTGAATATCCAGGACCAACCTTCCCAGTTGTCATTCAGGACATCGGTAATCGCTTCGGAAAGATTGGCAGAATTGATTTCCGTCAGGGTGCCGCCAATCTGCGCTCCTTTGCCCAGCACAACAACACCTCCAAGGCATACTACATCCCCACCGACTTTTGCCGTTCTAGTCAGTACGACAGAGCCGCCTACGGCAACTACATGAGATTTCACAGCCCCGGAAACAGTAATCTGACCGCCAAAGGCGACAACATTATGGACGCTTTGGTCTTCCTTGATAAGGATATCTTTACCAATCCTTACTATCGTCTTTTGTGCGGAAAATACTTCCGATG
>MVQR01000572.1 GCA_002067815.1 Syntrophus sp. PtaB.Bin001
GACGACTACATAATATAATCCATGATATGGAATACCGGCGATCTCATATAAAAGGCGGATGCTTTTTCTTCACCGTTGGGGAATTGCGGGACATCATATTTAATTATGGGTAATCCCTCTTTTTCTGTTATTCATCCTCTATGGCAATAATTCCCGAACAGCTCTTCATAAAAACTTCCCATTACTCCTGAGTCCTTCCTGTAGGAATAATGGTCTTTTTTCTCCGTAAACCCCTTTCCCTTTTCTAAAAAGGGAGCGCACTTGACAAATTCTACATGTTGTGGTTATTTTGCGCTTCCTATCAATATGTAGTGTTGTCGTGTTTTAATTGAAATCGCAATCCCTTGGGTTTGTATCGTTATCTCTAAGGAGTTCATCTGCAATGGAAAAGAAGTCTGCTTCAACCATCGTTCCGCAATTGACTAAAAACGCCATCACAGTTCTGGAAAGACGCTATCTGAAACGTGACAAGGACGGAAAGCCCCTGGAGACTCCGACCGACATGTTTCGGCGGGTGGCGGATACCATTGCCGATGTCGACCGCAAATTCAGCAAGAAGAACGGAGTGGCGCAACTCGCCGATGAATTCTACGAAATGATGACTGCTTTGGAATTTCTCCCCAATTCGCCGACCCTGATGAATGCCGGCCGCGAACTGGGGCAGCTGTCCGCCTGTTTTGTCCTGCCCGTGGGCGATTCCATGGAAGAGATTTTCGATGCAGTAAAATACACGGCACTGATCCACAAATCAGGGGGCGGAACAGGCTTCTCCTTCTCCCGCCTCCGTCCCGCTAACGATGTGGTGATGACCACCGCCGGCATTTCCAGCGGACCTATCTCCTTCATGCGGGTCTTCGATATCGCCACGGAAACGATCAAGCAGGGGGGGACTCGCCGCGGGGCCAACATGGGCATCCTGAGGGTAGATCATCCGGACATCATGAATTTCATCATGTGCAAGGCCGATAAGCACCAGCTCAACAACTTCAACATCTCCGTGGGGCTTACGGAAGCCTTCATGAAGGCCGTCGAAAAGGACGA
>MVQR01000573.1 GCA_002067815.1 Syntrophus sp. PtaB.Bin001
CCCTTGATTACCTGAAGGTACCACAATCTGAACACAAGAAGAGACAGGGCAATAAGAACTATCGAAAATATAAATTTGAATCTCTGCCGGTAATCAGCTGTTTCGTGCCCTTTTATCCGACCTTTCAGCTCCAACATTCAATATTTCTCCAAAGCGTCTGAACGTATTAAAGCATGCCGGACTCACAAGACTGACCACCAGCACCTGCGGAAGAAAGATACTGAAAAATTTATGAAATAAATCCAATCCCATAACATATTTGTAGAACATCAATATAATGCCGCTTTCAACAAGAGAACAAACGAACACATAAGACATAATGAAAAGCGTTTTTTCTGCGTATATTCTTAGTGAAACAAGCATTGATATGAAAAAGATCGATAGGTAAAGAACGATATGAAATCCGGTTAAAGAACCGGTTATTATATCTACAAAAAACCCCAAGAAGAAACTCAGAGCTCCTCCTTTCAGAACATCAAGATAGAATCCGGCATATATAACGAGAATGAGACTAATTTCAACGCTTACACGGTTGAAAAAGAGGAGTTCAAAGAGAGTTGTTTGAAACACAACAAGCAAGAATGAAAAAAAGGGCAAAACTAGGAAGTAAATCATTCTTTTAAACCTTTTTTTTGCGACGTCAGAACAAGTACTTCCTCTAGCTTGGAAAAATCAACAGCAGGATTTACATCAACTCTCTGGAACAGACCGCTTTCTCCTTTAGTGACCCTGAAAACTGTCCCCAGTAGCCATGACTTTGGAAATACACCGCATATTCCCGAAGTTATAACAGCGTCACCGATACGAACATCCTCCATTTTAGGAACATATTTCAGTACACAATGATTGTTTGACGCCCCTTGGAGAATCCCCTGACCTCTACCGCCCTGAACTATAGCATCAACATTGCTGTTTTCATCAATTAGCAGCAAAACCCTTGATGCGTGCCAAGAAGTCTCTATAACTCTTCCCACAACGCCGCTGCCGGCAACAACAGGCATTCCCACTTTTATACCGTGAGCTTGTCCCTTGTTAATCAT
>MVQR01000574.1 GCA_002067815.1 Syntrophus sp. PtaB.Bin001
TTATTTTTTGAGTCGGGATTATAGGGAGAGCCACCACAGGTGTCAAGGAAGATTCCGCACAAAATGGTTTTACTATTTGAATATGCAAATCTTTTCCCGATTTTCAATTAGACGTGGCAGGGCGATAACGATAAATAGTAAAGAAGAAGTTATTCTATTTACTGTCTGCCTTTGAACAGGTGCTGTATCGCATTGCTTGACAAAGTGTAGCCGATAGGATACAAACAAAGACATAATTGAGATTCGCAAAACTGAAATATTTGCTGATTGGCTTGATGGCTTGACCGACATCCGCGCGCGGTCTCGCATATTGGTTAGGATAGAACGATTAGCCGAGGGAAATCCGGGTGATGTGGAGCCGGTAGGTGAAGGGGTTTCAGAATTGCGGATTAACTATGGACCTGGCTATCGGGTCTATTACAAGCAGCACGGCCGATTTCTGATCATCTTGCTGGCTGGCGGCGACAAGCGTACGCAGGGCAAGGACATTAAAACAGCCTTGCGTTTGGCAAGAAATCTTTAGGAGTATATCATGGCAAAAACTCTTACTACGAAATATGATGTTTCCGAACATCTTCGCACCCCGGAGGAAATGGCTGCTTATCTCGAAGCTTGCATTGAGGAAGCAAACGGTGATGCCGCGTTCATTGCCAAGGCCCTCGGCGACATTGCCCGCGCTAAAGGCATGTCTCAAGTTGCCCGGGATGCAGGTTTGTCTCGCGAAAGCCTGTACAAGGCACTTTCCGGGGAGAGAAGCCCCGGTTTTGACACTATTCTTAGAGTGATTAGTGCGCTCGGATTAAGATTACACGCAGAAGCGGTACACACAACTGCCCAAACATAGGGCAAACCGGATTGTTTGGAAATAGCGTCGCATCCCGATACCATTTCACAAGGAAGAAATGAAAATATCGAAACAATACGTCAGCAAGTGGCGAATTACACATATGGATGAATGGGATCAGGATTTTGTTGATCTCGTGACACCTGGTTATATCGAGATCAGAACGGACGGAACGGGATCTTTCC
>MVQR01000575.1 GCA_002067815.1 Syntrophus sp. PtaB.Bin001
ATCATGACCGACCCGGAAACGGCCGACCGAACCTATATCGAACCCATTACCCCGGAGGCGGTGGAAAAGATCATCGCCCGTGAGCGTCCTGACGCCCTGTTGCCCACTCTGGGCGGTCAGACGGGATTGAACACCGCCGTGGCCGTCGCGGAAAGTGGTGTCCTTGATCGTTACGGAGTGGAGATGATCGGGGCGTCTCTGCCGGTCATTCATAAGGCCGAGGATCGGGAGCAGTTCCGCAGAGCCATGAAAAACATCGGGCTTAGGGTCCCCCGGAGCGGATTCGCCCGGTCGATGGAAGAAGTCCTGGCTGTCGCGGAAGAGATCGGCTTTCCCATCATCGTCCGTCCTTCTTTCACCCTGGGCGGCACAGGCAGCGGCGTGGCCTATAACCGGGAGGAACTGGTCGAACATTCCCGGGCCGGACTCGAAGCGAGCATGATCCATGAGGTCATGCTGGAAGAATCGGCGCTGGGCTGGAAGGAATATGAACTGGAAGTCATGCGGGACCGGGCGGACAACGTGGTTATCATCTGCTCGATCGAAAACCTCGATCCCATGGGCGTGCACACCGGCGAATCCATAACCGTGGCCCCGGCCCAGACCCTGACCGATGCCGAATATCAGCGCATGCGCAACGCCGCCATCGCAATCATGCGTGAAATCGGCGTGGAAACGGGCGGATCGAACGTCCAGTTCGCCGTGCATCCCGAAACGGGAGAGATGATCGTCATCGAGATGAACCCCCGGGTTTCCCGTTCGTCGGCCCTGGCCTCTAAGGCGACGGGATTCCCCATCGCTCGGATCGCGGCCAAATTGGCAGTAGGCTATACCCTCGATGAAATCCCCAACGATATCACCCGGGAGACGATGGCCTCCTTTGAACCGACCATCGATTACTGCGTGGTGAAGATCCCCCGCTGGACTTTCGAAAAATTCCCGGAAACGGAAGATGTGCTGACCACCTCGATGAAGTCCGTGGGCGAGACCATGGCCATCGGCCGGACGTTCAAGGAAGCCCTGCA
>MVQR01000576.1 GCA_002067815.1 Syntrophus sp. PtaB.Bin001
ACTGATCTGCAAAGTGCCAGAAGCGTATTGGACATAATATAGGCGAGGTTTTCAATGCGACGTTTTCGATACGACAATTTCCCCAGAGGTGTCTATGTCATTTAATGTGTTGATTGTGGATGATTCCAACGCGATGCGAGGGGTTATCAAGAAGATTATCTCCATGTCCGGCTTCAAAATGGATACATGTTTGGAAGCCGGAAATGGCCGGGAAGCACTTGAAAAGCTTGAAAACAGCTGGGTGGACGTGATCATTTCGGACATAAATATGCCGGAAATGAATGGTCTGGAAATGTTGGGCCACCTTAAAAAAGATGATCTTTTTAAAGATATTCCCGTCATTATGATTACAACGGAAGGCAGCAGCTCAAGAATGGAAGAGGCATTCGAATGCGGAGCTAAAGGATTTATAAAAAAGCCATTTTTACCGGAAGATTTAAAGAAAATTCTAAATGACGTGTTAGGTGTTGGTGATGATGGAGGCTATGGGGAAAATGAAGAAGATGATAACGACCTCGACTTTTGAAGTCTTTGAGAAAATGTTTTTTATATTTCTCGAACCTGTGGAGAAAAAGGACATCGTGTTTGATATTGAGACGGAAATAAAATTTCAAGGGCCTGTCGAGGGATATATGAAAATGTTTTTATCAGACGGTCTGGCATCATCAATGGTAATGAACATGCTCAGTCTAGAAGAGGAAGAGGTAACTGATTATCTGAAAGAGGATTGTGTCCGGGAAGCAATAAACATGGTCTGTGGAAATCTGATGCGAACCTATGACAGCAGCAAGGTCTTCAATCTTTCGATACCTACTGTTCACCGAAACAGCGATCACAATCCCATGACGGTTTTTCAGGAGACTGGAACAAATCAATGGCAGACGGTATTTGATACGGACGGGGAAATTCTGAGCGTTCTGCTGAAGATGCAAAGTACTTAAAAAAGGAAAAGAATTTCCTACAAATGGATGTAAAAGAAATCAAACCCTCTTGCGAATATTTCCTTCAGCCAGGTTACATTTTT
>MVQR01000577.1 GCA_002067815.1 Syntrophus sp. PtaB.Bin001
AGTCCCGCGGCAAGATTCAGATTGATCTTGATCAACATGTCCAGTTTCTCCGGTGACGGAAAGGCCATGACGTCAAACGTACGTTTATCAATGAAGAGACTCAGCGACAGCAGGTCCCGCCTCAACTGGACAGGCAACGGATTGTCTTCTTTTGCAAGTTCTCCCTGAAGAACCGACCACATTCGTTGGTTGAACGTGAGGGATTCCGATCGTTTACCATCCTTATCCTCAGGGTCCCAGTTGACCTGGCATTTTCTTAACTGCAAAGCCGCTTTTGTGAGAGCCAGCGCTTCGATTTCTCGTCCTGACATGGCTTCTTTCTGGGCCGTCCTATATACTTCAAGTTGTGATGCGTACACGATTCAATACCTCCTGTTCATAATCCATCAATTTTCTTGCGGCCTTGAGGGCCTGATAATATTCGTTCTTCAGCAGGTGCTCACTAATCGCGCCGGCGTGGTCGACGGTGCTCGGCACGGCTTTGACAAGATCCCTGACCAGGGTCCAGTAGGTGTTATGGTAGTCGACCAGGTTTTGCTCATCAATATACATCATCTGGATCGCCAAATAAATCTTGCTGCAATAGGTTGTCGCCTCATCTGCGCGCAGGATGTCTTTTTCCCGTAGAATGGTCGCACAGTTTTCAATTATAAATTCTGAACGGTTTTTCCCGTTCTGAATAACCGCACCGTTGATGATGAGTTTTTCATTTGGTTTAAGACCTATTTTCAGTGCCATAAAGGACTCATGCCTCTATTGATAGGATCGAACCGGGTTTTATTTCATCCGGTGCAGGTTCGTTTCCGGCTAATTGATCACGGATTGCAAAAAGCTCTCCTATGGCTTCGGATATCTCTGCATCCGTCGCACTATCTTTCAACGAATTGACGGAAAACATCGATTTGGAGCCTTCAACAAGCGAAGATCGCTGGATTTCTTCTCCGATCACCCTGACTTTTTCGATAAGCTCCATTCTTTGGTATTTAGCTATCGGGAAAAAAGGGGGATATAAAACAACGTT
>MVQR01000578.1 GCA_002067815.1 Syntrophus sp. PtaB.Bin001
TGGCGATTACTTTATTTGTTGTTTCTGCCAGCGATTTGATTGTCTCCCTTGATGTTGACAATCCTGTTTCCTGAATAATCTCCTTTTTCTCAATCCTTACGTTGGATGCAGCACGTATCTTTTCCACCAATTGTCCGCTCATATCGCCCACTGAATAAGAGCCGCCCGGTTTCGCGATGGCATCCACGGCCCCGATATCCATAGCCTCCAGGGTTAACTTTCCCCCTTTCGGCGTCAATGAACTTACTATTATGGTGGGAATAGGATAATGCTTCATGAGTTTTTTCAAGAAGGTTAAGCCGTCCATCCTGGGCATTTCTATGTCGAGTGTGAGAACGTCCGGCTGAAGCTTTAGAATTTTATCCCTTGCCACAAAAGGATCTGGCGCTGCCCCTACAACTTCAATATCGGAATATTTCGAAAGTTCTTCCGTAAATATTTTTCTTACAATTGCCGAATCATCGACTATTAACACTTTTATTTTTTTCATGCCTACCTGCCTTGACGATCATATGGATACCAATCACCATTACGAAGTGTAGCAACTTTGTAGATAAGTGCTTCATTTTGAAAGGTATTATAGACAATCTTACGACCCAATCGGCCTCCGACATCCTCCGATATCACCTTTATTCCATTTTTTTTTAAGGTACTTCTGGCAACATCTATATTTTCATCGGCGATATTTTGCGCCTCAAGAAGATCCGCCCCGGCACCTCCAAAAATCTGTGATTGAAGATTCTTCTTTTTTGCACCTTCTTCAAGAAACATCTTTATCATATGCGGAATTGCCACATTCCCGTAAATCGCTGTAACTTTGTCCGTTTTTTGCCTGAAGGGATACAAGAATGTCGACATCCCGCCTAATTTACTTTCGGCATCCCAAATGGCCACCGCAACTGATGATCCTAAAACAGTCGAAATCAAATAAGGTTCCTGGCTCAAAAAAATGTAACCTGGCTGAAGGAAATATTCGCAAGAGGGTTTGATTTCTTTTACATCCATTTGTAGGAAATTCTT
>MVQR01000579.1 GCA_002067815.1 Syntrophus sp. PtaB.Bin001
CTCCCTGATCGGGACTCCTCTGGCAGGATTGATTGCCGGAGTAGCGTTGGGAAACTTGTGGGGCGGCACTGCACTGGCGATATCCTGTCTAGTAGGAACATTACTTGGCATCGTTATAGGTGTTCTCGCCTACCGGCGATTGTCCAAAAATAATCTGCCGGTCATCGAACGGGTGATCCAATCCCGAAAGGAGCTCGCCGCTATGTATACCGGTCGGTCCAACGCTGGCAAAGATCAGGTTGGTTGCCAGGAAGGCTGCACCTCCTGCTTCCCGTAGTCAGCTGGAACATCCTGTGTTGTGCCTTTATGATTGCAGACTCCCTTTTAATCGAACCAAATAAATGTGTTAAATTCGGCATATGTATGATGCTGCCGCAAAGAAGTATAAGACTTGGACAGAAGACGGTCCCCGACAGTAAGACCTTATTCGGACGTCATAGGCTACTCAACATGTTATGTTGTCTCATAACGATAGAATAACTCGTTAGCTGTAATATGGAGAAAGGATAATGACAACCTCTAAGACAATTCAGTTGGAAGACAAATACGCGCCGCCATTTTTCAAAAAGATACCCATCTCGATTGAGAGAGGTTCAGGCATATATGCCTGGGATGAAGAAGGAAACAGGTTTCTAGACTTCACTTCGGGCTGGGGTGTCACATGTCTTGGTCATGCACATCCGGTGATCATCGATGCACTCCTGGAACAGAGCAAGAAGATCTTCCAGAATCCAAATTCTGGAGTGACTTACTCTCCAGTACGTGCCCGTCTTATGTCATTGTTCGGTGAAATTCTGCCTGCTCCCTTGACCCGGGTCTTTTTTTCCAACAGCGGAGCGGAAGCAAATGATGCTGCTATCAAGCTGGCGCGCAAAGCAACAGGCAGGCTGGACGTGATCGCGATGAACCAGAGCTTCCATGGCCGGACAATCAGCACAGCATCGGCCACAGGGCAGACAAAGCACAGGGAGAAATTCAATCCGCTGATGCCCAACTACCGATTTGTTCCTTAT
>MVQR01000580.1 GCA_002067815.1 Syntrophus sp. PtaB.Bin001
AACCGAAAAGTGTCAGGCAACCGCCACTTTCTCTGATTTCCGACCATCTCTATGAGACTCGCTCAAATGACATTCCTTGAGTTTTCCAAAATGATGCACTCATCTTTTTCTCCGTCCAGCATAAGGCAATTGAAATTCGGTGAGCAAGAATATTAAGTTACGTTTGCTTTAAGTCCTTGTCAGAGCTTTACACATTTGTGGCCTCATGCCACTTTCCAGGTCGTCCCTGTCGGCGTATCCTTCAAAGCAATTCCTTTCTCTGCCAAGAGTTGGCGGATTTCGTCAGCCCGCTGCCAATTCTTTTCTGCTCTGGCCGTCCATCGCTCGGCGATCAGCCTTTCAATCTCCACCGGGTCAATCCCCCGATTGCGGGTCTCTCGTTCACGATCCTGTATGAAATAGGCATCAGGTTCCTCTTGGAAAAGTCCCAATACGTATCCGCTGTCCTTGATGTGTTTTTCGGCCAAAGCCAGAACTTTCCGTCCCTCATCAGATTTAGCCGCTTTTGCATCACTGAGGAATCCGTTGACCTGTCTGGCTGCATCAAAAAGGTAGCCGATTGCCCGGGCCGTATTTAAATCATCGTCCATGGCCTCTGCAAAACGATCCGGCAAACCTTGAACAACGGTATAAAGCTCTGCCGTTTTACCCGTCAGAGACTCGGGAGAGATTGGAGAGGCATCTCCTGCCGACGAAGTTAAAATATCCCTTATGCTCTTTAAAGTCGTATAGAAACGATCCATCCCCTGCCGTGCTTCCGCCAAGGATTCTTCGGAAAAGTCTACGGCGCTGCGATAGTGGCTTTGCAGCATAAACAGACGGATAACTTCGGCATGGTAGCGGGCCAGCATCTCATGGATAGTAAAAACATTTCCTAACGACTTGGACATCTTCTCGCTGTTAATCTTTACGAATCCGTTATGAACCCATAGATTGGCCAGCGTCTTGCCGGTTGCCCCTTCAGACTGGGCAATTTCATTTTCATGATGCGGGAAAACCA
>MVQR01000581.1 GCA_002067815.1 Syntrophus sp. PtaB.Bin001
GTCTACCCGGCTGTAGACTGAGCGAATTATAGCACTTGATTAAAGGGTTCTTCCTCTGTATCTTTTCCCCCGTCCTGTTCTCTTAATCTCTTGTTGTGGCAGCGGCGGCTGAAAATGGAATCTCGATTAAGAAAGTCCCATCGGCTCATTCGACTCATCTCGGACATCAAAAGCTCGCCCTATCTGACCGTGGAGCAGCTCCTCAAAGCCCACGGGATCAGCCGGGCGCAGTTTTACAAGGACAAATCGGCTCTTGCGGAACTCGGCTTCGAGTTCTGCTGGAATCGCTGCCGCCGTCGCTTCGTCATTACGCATGATGCCTTTTTCCCCATCGAAAACCTCACTTTGAGCGAACGCCTGTCGCTGTTGATGGCCGTCCGGCAACTGTCGGCCACGGGAGACTACACCCTCGGCTTCGAAGCCCTCAACGCCGCCCGCAAGCTGATCGCCGATCTTCCCGATCCCATGAGGGAGACCGCCGTTTCTCTCTTTGACGATCTGGTCCTCCGGGAAGGTTTCGGCTGCCGAAAAGACATTCTCGAAAAGCTCAGCACGGCTGTTTCCGAAAACCGCCGCGTCGTTCTCATCTATCAAAAGCCATCGGCGAAAAATCCCCAAAAAGAAGAACTTGATCCCTATCACCTCTTCTTCCAGGACCGCTCCCTCTACGTGGAAGGTTACGCCTGCCTCCGAAAGGACATCCGGATGTTCCGCCTGAACCGGATTCGGGACATTTCCTTCACACCCATAAAGTTCACCGTTCAGGAAGATTACAACTTCGGCCAACGCTACCGGAACGCCTTTTCCGTCTTTGCCGGAAATACCACCCAGAAGGTCGTCATCCGCTTCGACACCCGCCTCCGCCCCTATATCGAGGAATCCCTCTGGCATCACAGCCAGATCACCACCGAAGATAAGGACGGAAGCCTCCTCTTTGAAGTCCAAGTCGCCGAACCGCGCGAAGTCATGTGGTGGGCCTTCCGCTGGGGCGCCGGCGCCG
>MVQR01000582.1 GCA_002067815.1 Syntrophus sp. PtaB.Bin001
GAATATCATGAGACAATCATGGCCGCTGCTGGGGACCAAGCTGAAAAATGTCTTGAGCAGGCTCTTAAAGATTTCCCCGGTAAATTTATCTGCGTCATCGAGGGAGCGATCCCCCGCGGCCTTAATGGACAATACATGAGGCTTGGTCCAAAGGGGAAGACTGGTCTTGAAATCGGCAAGGAAGTCACTTCCAAGGCTGCAGCGACTATCGCCATTGGAGCATGTGCCGTTAATGGCAACATTGTTGCCGCCCATCCGAACCCTACTGATGCCGTTGGTGTTGGCAAGGCTCTTGGCATTTCCACTGTCAATATTGCCGGTTGCCCGCCTAATACTGTCAATTTCGTGGGAACGCTTCTTTATTACCTTATGTTCGGTGCTCTGCCTCCTCTTGATTCTCAGGGACGCCCTCTCTGGGCTTACGGCAAGCGCATTCATGATGTCTGTGAACGACGTCCGCACTATGATGCAGGCGAATTTGTGGAAGAGTGGGGAGATGAAGGAGCCAAAAAAGGCTGGTGCCTTTACAAGGTGGGATGTAAAGGTCCTTACACATACGGCAACTGCGGTCATCTTCGATTCAATCAAGCTGTATCCTGGCCGGTCATGGCGGGCCATGGCTGCATAGGCTGCACGGAAACAGGGTTCTGGGACAAGATGGCACCCCTGGAGAAACCAATCGCGGAAGCTGCTATTGGAGGTGGGGAGCGAACTGTCGATGATGTCGGAATCGCCTTGACGGCCCTGACGGTGGCAGGAGTAGCTGCGCACGGTGCTTTTACCGTACTGCGGCATGCCGATTCAGAGAAAAAAGAATCCCCCACTCATCACGACGACTAGAACCCTGGAGGTAAAATAAATCATGACTAAAAGATTGATCGTCGATCCAATTACAAGAATTGAAGGGCATCTGAGGATAGAAGTCGAGGTTGATGAGCAAAATGTAATCCGAGACGCTTGGAGCAGCATCACACTTTGGCGCGGCTTTGAAACCATTCTG